>JAZRFO010000136.1:0-8589 GCA_045643685.1 Acutalibacteraceae bacterium | reverse complement strand
GTTATGAGCTGAAACCTCGAACTTAGCCTTATCATAAGGATTGTGGCGGTAGTTAGAGCTTTCAATTGTAGCGTAAGCAATATCACGAGTAAACTTCTGAGCCTTAACATCAACGTCGAAACCAACCTTAAGGAGTTTTTCCTGTTCGTTCCAGTTGATGAATGTATCGAAGTCGATTCTATCAAGTTCGTTGTAGATAATGATATTCTGCTTAACAAGTGATTTGTTGATAACCTTTTCGAAGGATACAACTGTGAATACGTCACCTGTTGCGATACCTGTTACCTTACCGGGATCTGTGTCAAACTGACGGTCAACGTATGTAGCAACAATATCCCAAGCGTCATATTTACCAGGAAGGTCTTCGTAAAGACGGAATACGTTACCTTTACCTGAAAGAACTTCGCGGTCGTTCTTCTTGTCGAAGATTGAAACGAGTTCTGCACTTTCATCAAGTTCAACCTTGAAGTTAGCATTTTCGATAACGTTGCCTTCAAGTGCTGTAGCCTCGGAAACTGCGCCCTCTTTAGCGTAGAATACTTTGTAACCAACTGCAGGAAGGTCTTTTGCTACGAAAACAAGTACCTTTGTACCATCAAGTTTTGTATAAGCCTGAGTAGCAAGTTTGTTACCATCGGCATCGTAAATTTCAACATCCTTGTAGGGAAGTTCAACCTTCTGAGTAGCGTTAACGCCGAGAGAGTTGAAGAGTGCAAAGGGTTTGCGGTATTTTTCGGCACCATTTACATTACCTGCGATAATGTTGAGTGCTTCGTCACGTACACTTTCACCGATTGCGATAATATTATCATAAATAGCGCAAAGGTCACCGAATACTTCAGTAATGTGTGAACCGGGAAGTGAATCGTGGAACTGGTTAGTAAGGATAGCCTGCCAACCTTCGTTAAGCTTTTCAAGAGGATATTCGTAGCCGTACTGCATAGCAATACTTGCGAACATCTCAGCCTGACGATAAAGGTTTTCAGAATATCTGTTAAGTTTCTTAAGGAGAGCCTTTGTTGTGTGAACACCACGGTGCTCCTCAAGGTAAAGCTCGTCTTTCCATGTGGGAATGTTGGTCTCAGTTGCGTTAGCTTTCATACGAGCAAGAGAATCTTCAATCTTACTTGTCTGAGTTTTGGGAAGACCGGGGAAGTTCTTGTAACGTTTTACGTACTCGAGCATTTCGGTGTCAACACCGCCGCCACCGTCACCCCAACCGTAACAGTACATGGATTCACCGATGGTTTCTTTATCTGTGTATTTCTTCCAGTTAACTTTAAGTGAGTCTGCCTCAACAGTACCGATAAAGTGTGTGGGAGGAACAATTGAGAATACCTTTGAGCCGTCGGGACCTTCCCACCAGAAGGTGTTATACTGCCAGGGGTTAGTGTCATTCCAGATACCCATTTTATGAGTTACGAAATACTCAACGCCTGCTTTTTTAAGAATCTGGGGCATAGCGTAGCCGTTACCGAATACGTCGGGAACCCAACAGGTCTTGGGTGTGATACCGAATGTCTTTTCAGCAAAGCGAACACCGTGGAGAAGCTGACGTACAAAGGATTCACCTGAAACAAGGTTACAGTCGGGTTCAACCCACATAGCGCCGATGTATTCCCATCTGCCCTCTTTGATACGTTCTTTAACCTGTTTGTAAATAGCAGGATATCTCTTTTCCATCTCGATGTATGTAGGTGCAGTACTCTGTGAGAAAATGAAATCATCATACTGTTCCATAAGACGGAGCATTGTAGCGTGAGTTCTGCCGAGTTTACGGATATACTCTTTGTAAGCCCACATAAATACGATATCAAGGTGAGAGTTACCTACGAGTGCAAGCATACCCTCTGATTTGTAAGAATCGTTGTTGTAAACTTTATCCTTAAGAATTTTCTGAGCCTGACGAAGACCTTCTTTAAATTCTTCACCATCAAGGTCAAAGTTCACATAAGTGAAAGCCTCTTTAAGAGATGCTCTGATAAGCTCCTGAAGACCTGTATCGTGAACAGGCATAAAGAGAGCGTTGAAAACAGCCTTGAAGTCCCAGTAAATTTCCTCAATTTCGGGGTCAACAACGCCAACAAAAGAGCAGGAAAGTGTTTTTACTGTTGACTCGTTTGAGTGCCATACATAGTAGGACACAATGTCAACATCGTAGTGCTCATCACCCTTAGCACAGTCAGTAAGAAGAACTGAGTTTCTGAAGGGGTCAAGACCCTGATAGGGCTCACCATTAAGTGAAAGAAGTGAGTCACCGCCGAAATAAACGTTAAGAGTAACCTTTTTACCCTTGAATCTTTCGGGCATATCAAAGGAATTCTTGAAGAATGCACTCCAACCGTTGTTACCCCAACGGTCGCCAACGTTAAGCTCCTTCCATTCGTCATAAAGGAACTCATAATCGTCAACACCTTTGTAAATACATTCCTTCATTTTCCAAGCGGGAATGGATTCGATATCGGTGTAAATTCGTTTTTTAAGGTTTTTGATTTTAAGCGCCGCAACATCGTCAAATGAGAAAATACCTCTCTGTTTGCCCTTTGTGGCATCGCGCCAATCATCAACATGGGCATCCATAGCGTCAAGAGCTGCTACTGCGTCCATATTTTTAATCTCTGCCAAAGCCATCGTCCTTTCTTAAACCGAAAATCAATGAAGACATAACTTTCGATTTTATTCTAAATAAGTATATCACCATAAATTGTAAATGGCAAGTGGGAAATGGAATTTAAGTTAGGAATTAGGAATTAAAATTTCTCTTGCTTTACCGCGTACCAATACTGTATAATAAACCCAACAAATGAAAAAACAGGTGATGGCTATGAAGCATATCAGCAAAAAAGAAAAAATCAATTTTTACGCGGGTCTTTCGGGTCAGAATATGGTTTACTCCCTTGTGGGTGCAAGTTTCTTCACTTACTTTATGACGGATATTGCCATGTTCCCCGCGGCAGTTGTAACAGTGTTACTTATTTTAATGAAAGTATGGGATGGCGTAAATGACCCTATTATAGGTTCATTTATTGATAAGCACACCTTCAAAAACGGCGAAAAATTACGTCCGTTTTTACGTTACACACCCCTTCCCGTGGGTGTTTTCACAGTATTGGTTTTCCTTGTTTTCTCTACAAAAGAGGATTTACTGTGGTTGCGTGTGGCATACTTCATAATTATGTACATCGGTTGGGATATTACCTACACCTTACAGGACGTTGCTTTGTGGGGTATTACCGCTTCCGTTTCACCCAATGGCGACGAGCGTGACAATTTTGTTAAATGGGCACGTACCATAGGCTCTTGTGTATTTGGCATATTCAGTGCCGTTATTCCTATGGTTATAGAAATGGTGGCAAACGCTACAAAAAGCAAAATGGCTACTGTTACCCTTGTGTTTGCGGTTATTTTCGGTATGGGCGGTGCAATGCTCAGTATGAGAGCGCACAAGGCTCAGGAACGTGTAATCGTACCACCTAAGCAGAAGCAAAAATCCATGCTTGAAAGCTTTTCACTTCTTTTCAAAAACAAAATGCTTATGCTTGTGACCCTTTCCAACTTATTTGGAGCATTGGGCTTTGGCGGAAATCTTGCAACATATTTCTTCAAATACAAGCTCCCCACTAATTTCCTTGGTGAAAACAGCATTATAGGTGCTCTCGGAATCACAACTATTTATTGGGCTATAACCGTAGGTCCCCAGTTTATCGGTATGATTTTCGCAGACAAATTAAAGAAAATCTGCAAAGGTAACGTTAATGTACTTATATTCGCACAGGTGTGCAATATCGTGACAAAAGTGGCTGCCTTTGCCATCGGTTTTGATGGTATCAACCTCTTGATAGGTATGGCGCTTCTTGCTGTCGGCAGTATCCCTATGGGTGCAATAAGCATCGCTCAAACCTCTGTATTCTGTGACAGTATAGACTATATGGAGTGGAAAACAGGCAAACGTATGGAAGGTGTTACATTCTCAATGCAGACCTTCTTCACTAAAGTTTCAAGTGGTATTACAGGCGGTCTTACAACCCTCTCACTTTCACTTATAGGCTATAAGGCAATTGATGACACTGCAACAGTGTTTGTAGGCACACAGAGTGCGGCTTTTGAAACCTGGATATGGCCCTTGTTTATGCTCACCCCCGCAATAGCAAGCTTACTCTACATCATCCCCTTACTCTTTATAAAATACACTCCCGAACAGAGAGCTCAGGTAGAAAAAGAACTGGAAGTAAGAAGAGCTGAAAGTAATGCATAATTCGTAATTATCGTAACGTTGACGCATTGATTTATAAAGTGGCTACGTATATAATCGGCGCTTTGCGCCCCTTAACGCCTAACTAAAAAACACCGCGGAAATCCCGCGGTGTTTTTTATATATCCATTTCCATTTTTGTTGCTTTCTGACCCCAGTTGTTTGCCCAACTTTCGCAATAAACTTTGTAATAAGAAACATTATTTTTCTTTCGGTAGTTTTCGAAGCAATTGCACCAAATCATTGAAGGAAGTGCAATTACAAGATAGTAAAGAGGTCCTAAAAGCAAGCATTGCCAGGTGTGACCGTATTCGTGAATACGTGTGTTATAAGTCCATTTCTTGCTTTTATGTTGTTCCTTCATAAATATAAATAAGCCCAATGACAATCCACCTGCATTCCACGGCAGATATACAATATAGGAATATCCGAATCGTTGATATCTTCTGCCCTTTATTTTTGTGCAGATTAAAAAGGCTATTCCGCCAACTATGTTTACAGGTAATCCCCAGGTCCATTGCACAAGATAGAAAAAGAAGTTCTTAACAGAGGTTTTAAAGCCTTTTTCAGGTGCATCGGGGTATTTTTTTGTAATATCAATTGCCATTTTCAATCAGCTCCTTTTTCTCCTGTTCTTTTTCAACAAGAATTGTATATTTACCATTTTCGTCAAGCTCGAGTGTATGTATTTCCTCGCTTATATCCTGACCAAGCCAGGTATTTTCAAACTTCTGTCCTGAAATCGCTTCGCAACGTTTCTTTTCTTCTTCCGTCAGGGTAACTGTTCCGTATTTCTGCTTTGTGGCAATTGCGGCACGAATCATTGTATGGTCTTCCTTGGTCATTTTAAAGTTTTTCAAAAGCACAAGGGCGATAATTGATGCCACAATGGGGATAACCGCAACGCAGATACGCACACCCCAGATTGCACTGTCCGTCTGGGTATAGAGTGTTCCCGTGGTTTTCTCAAAATCAGAAACCACATCACCCGTAACAAGTCCGAAGCCTTGTAAAGTAAAACCAACAAGTGCCGCCATAACACCGCTTACACTCTTTTTAATAAGGGTGCTGAATGTGGAAATAACGCCTTCACGTCTTCTTCCCGTTATCATTTCGTCAACGTCCGTAAGGTCGGGAAAAATGTTGGTGGAAACAAAGCCTAAGCCCGACATACCGAAGTTATATAGAATCATACTTATAAACATAAGTACAACCCAGATAATGCCCACGCCCGAGGTAGAATCGGAAGTCTGCATTATAAGACCAATAGCAAGACCCGCCACCATAAGGGGTGTAACGATATTACCGCATTTTTTCTTGCCGTATTTCATTGTAAGAGCATAATTCAAGGGGAAAGCCCCTGCCTCAGCAACACCTGCAACCGCATTAAAAATTGCGTATTTGCTGTACTGATTGGCAAGGTATTTTATGTAATAAACCTTTGAGTTGCTGTAAAAGCCCGTAGAGAACTGATACGCAAGGCTCATAAAGAAATATTGTCTGAAAGATTTGTTTTTGAAAACCAGAACGTACTCCCTGATTAAGTATTTCAAATCAAAGGGTTCAAGCTTGTTACCTAAAGAGCTTGGCTCACGTGTTTTACTGTATGTAAGGAAAACAGAAAGTCCGAAAATAACCGAAAGAGCTATACCGAAAACCAGGAATGGGGTTTTAGAAGCAGATGTAAGGTTATCGCCCGAGCCAAAAATCTCAAGAATAACTACAACAATAAGGAACGAGGGCACCATACCCGCAGAGTTAAAAAGATAACCCACGGAGTTATACTGAGTTCTTAAGTTATATTCGGGTGCCAATTCAGGAAGCATAGCCGTGTGGGGTACACCTATAACCGTGTATGCAGTTTTATAAAGCATATAAACTACGACAAAATATGCAATTGCCAAGGTGGGATTTTCTGCTCCGTTCAAGCCAAAGGAGTTCCACAAAAGGGTATACGACAACACCATAAGGGGTATACCCAGAAGAAGATAACGTCTGTGCTTACCTGTTTTAGAACGTGTGCGGTCTGTAATTATACCCATAACAGGGTCTGTAACCGCATCCCAGACGGTAGCTATCATAACAATAACACCCGCCTGATTTAAGGAAAGGTTGACAACATCCGTCAAAAACACGGTAAAGTACATACTTATGATGTACCCTGCGCCACCCATATACATATTGGCATAACTGTAATTAATCATAGGCAGTATTGAGGTCTTAAAATCACCCTCAACACCTATAGCTTTTTTTATTCTTTCGCCCATAAAATCACCTACTTACATTCAATTTATATCATATAAATCTTATACAGTCAATTTTTAATATATAAAATTGCTTTACTTACAAAAAGCTTTGTGTTAGAATGTGGATAATTATGTAAATCGGAAAGGATTTTCAATTATGTTACTTGACAAAACACTTTATATTCCCGACTTGGGCGAGGTTGGTATTGACAGCGGTTTTCACCTTCTTCCCGCAACCGAGGATGGTAAATTTGTAGCAGGTAAAAACGGCGTTGAATTCGTTGTTGCAACAGGCGACCAGAAGGTTGAGTTTGTAAGTTTCGGCACTCACACACTCGCTTGCGTTAAATCCGCTATTGCATACCCCGTTTACTACCCCGTTGCTCCTGTTAAAACCGAGTATCCCTTAAAGGCGGTGCTTATGGACCTTGACGGCACTACAGTACGTAGCGAAGAATTCTGGATATGGATTATCGAAATGACAACTGCAAGTATGCTCGGCAATCCCAAATTCCAGCTTGAAGAAGCGGATATCCCCTTCGTTTCAGGTCACTCCGTTTCAGAGCATCTTCAGTACTGCATTGATAAGTACTGCCCCGGTGAATCTCTTGAAAAAGCACGTAATTTCTACTTTGAGCACACTCACAGAGAAATGGAAGAAATTATGGCGGGCAGAGGTAAAGACGGTGCTTTCACTCCCACAGAGGGTGTTAAGGATTTCCTTTACGAATTAAAGGATATGGGCATTAAAATCGGTCTTGTTACATCAGGTCTTTACGAAAAAGCATGGCCTGAAATTCTTTCAGCATTCAAGACCCTCGGCATGGGCGACCCCAAGGACTTCTACGATGCAATTATTTCCGCAGGCTTCCCCTTAAGAAAAGGCAGTGTAGGTACTCTCGGTGAGCTTTCACCCAAGCCCCATCCCTGGCTTTACAGTGAAACATCAATCGTTGGTTTAGGTGAGGCTTTCGCCGACAGAAACCACGTTGTAGGTATCGAGGACAGCGGTGCAGGTGCATGTTCTGTAAGACTTGCAGGTTACACCACTATCGGTATTGCAGGCGGCAATATTGAATCAAGCGGTACAAAAGCCGTTTGCTCACATTTCTGCCAGAACTTTGAAGAAATAATGAAAATTATTAAAGGCTAAGGAGGTAAAATGTACTATGGAAAACAAAGATAAAATCCAATGTCATTTTATATCAAACACCCATTGGGACAGAGAATGGCGTTTTTCTGCACGCAGAACACAGTATATGTTAGGCTATATGCTTGATATGCTTCTCGACATTCTTGACAAAAATCCCGATTACAAGCATTTCCACCTTGACTCACAGACAATGCCCATTCAGGACTATCTTGAAGTTTATCCCGAAAAGAAAGAAAAACTTCAGAAATACATAAAAGAGGGCAGAATTGCTGTTGGTCCTTGGTTCTGTCTTCCCGATGAATTTACCGTTGGTAGCGAAGCACTTATTCGTAACCTTCTTTTAGGTCACAAAATCGGTAAAGAAATGGGCGGTATCAGCAAAACAGGCTACTCACCCTTCGGCTGGGGTCAGATTTCTCAGCTTCCTCAGATTTATGACGGTTTTGATATCCACTTTGCATCATTCTACCGCGGTATTAACGAATACAAGGCTCCCAAGTCAGAATTCTACTGGGAAAGCCCCGACGGAACTCGTATTTACGCTTCCCGTCTTGCTAAACGTCCTCGTTACAATATCTGGTATGTTGTTCAGCGTCCTGTTTACTTTAACCAGACTGATGAAAACAACCGCGATATGCTCTGGAATGACAACAACGGCGTATTCAAGCTTATCGACAGAGATTGGAAATTGGACTATCAGTACACCCATCCTTTCTACGAATATCACAAAGAAAGTGTTAAAGCCCGTGCAGAACAGGCTATGAAGGAACAGGACAACGACTGGACAACAAACCATCGTTTCTGGTCCATCGGTCACGACTCATCCTGTCCCGACGAACGTGAAGTTCAGCTTGTTAAAGACCTTAACGATTCACTTCCCGAAGCAGAGGTTTTCCATAGCACTCTTAAAGAGATGGAACAGGGCATCATTGACAACT
>JAZRFO010000135.1:0-5022 GCA_045643685.1 Acutalibacteraceae bacterium | reverse complement strand
GTAAGAACATATCACCCCTCAAAAGCGGTTACAGATTGTGACGGCAACGAGGTTCTTTTCCAGAATATCCGTTCATCACGTTCAAACGACAATCATCTTGATACATTGTTTATGGCTAAGGTTCCGCCCTTCGGTTATGCTACTTACTGGCTGGAAATTGACGGCGAAGCAAGAGCCGAAAAGGAATTAAGCGGTGAGCAGAATTTCTTTATGGAAAACGAGTTTATGTCAGTTGAACTTGACAACGAAACAGGTTATATCAAGAGTCTTGTTGATAAAAATAGCGGTGTTGAATATGCAGGCGATAAATTCCTTGCTATTCCCACAGTTATAAATGACGAAAATACCGATACATGGGCTCACATGGTGTTTAAATTCCACGAGGTTAAGGGTCTTATGGAACTCGTTAGCATCGAGCGTGTTGAAAATGGTGCACTTCGTTCCGTAATCCGCACAAAGCACAAATTCGGTGAGTCATACCTTACTCAGGAATTTATTCTCACAAAGGGTCAGAAGACCTTGCGTGTGGACTGTAAGGCTATGTGGCAGGAAAAATTCACAATGCTTAAATTTGCATTCCCTGTTGGTGGCGAAAAGGAAATTTCAACCTATGAAATTCCCTGCGGTTTCATCAAACGTCCCTGTAATGGTGAAGAAGAACCTGCGCTTAACTGGGCAGACCTTACCGTTGATAAGGACGGCAAACGCGTTGGTATTTCAGTAATGAGTGATTCTAAATACAGTTACGATTGCCCCGGTGCAGAGTTAAGACTTACCGCACTCAGAAACGTTATTTTCGCAGACCATTATTCAGACAGACCTGCAGCCGACTTTAATTTCACCGATGAAGGACTTAACAGATTCTCTTATGGTATCTACCTTCACGAGGGTGAAGCAGACGATAGCGACGTTGTAAAAGAAGCACATCTTTTCAATAATAATATCGTTACTGTACCCGAAAGCTATCATAAGGGTGACCTTGCACAAAAGGACTGCTTCCTTTATACAAATCTCGACAACGTAGTTATTACTGCACTCAAGCGTTGTGAGGACGGTAGCGGTGACCTTATTGTAAGACTTTACGAAACTAAGGGTATCGAAAGCTCAAGAGGTTACATTATGTCAAAGCTCTTTGACAACGGATTCTGGTATGATATCGGCAAACACGAAATCAAAACATTCCGTATTGACCGCGAAACAAATGTAACTGAAGTAAACTTCCTTGAAGGTATTGTAGAATAAACTAAAAAACCCCTCTGAAAAGAGGGGTTTTCTATGTAAAATACGAATTGTTTATTTTGTTGTCCTATGTTAAACTATCTAATCGATTGGGGTATTTTTCCGTCAATTATAATTGCCACACCCAGTTTTATAAGGTCGGGTATTATAAAAGGCAGGACACATACTTTTAAGGTGGTTAAAAAATCACTTGGGTTAAATGCTTTAAGGTAGAATACGGTATACCACAATGTGCCGAAAATATAGCACATTAAAAGTCCCGTTATTAAGCCTGTAGTTTTAACCACAGTTTTATTGCCGAAAATTTTTGTTATAATCCAATAGCAAAAACCGCAGATAATAAAACCGAGGATGAAACCGCCCGTTGCCCCTGTAAGGTGACCCAAACCTGCACCAAAACCTGAAAAAACAGGTACACCAACAAGCCCTATAAAAATATAAAGGGCGATACAGATTGTACCTCGTTTACCACCTAAAACCGTAAGGGTTGTAAAAATACCGAGGGTTTGTAGGGTAAAAGGTACGGCGGATGGGACACTCACAAACGAACATACTGCAATTATTGCGGTAAAAAGTGATATGAGAACACACATTTTTATTCTGTTTTTTGAAGAATGAGAACGTACTTTATCACTCAAAACTTTTCACCTCGCCGTATGATAGTAACACAGGGCAAATGTGTTGTCAATCGGTGTAAAAAATCAAATAAATATGAAAGAAGGAAAAATATGGCAATCTTATCAGAGTTAGGTTCAAAGATACTCAGTATTTTTGAAGCCATCGCAGGTATGGATTTCTTGCACGAAACTTTACCCATGCTTGTTATGTTGGCAATCGGCGGTACACTTATCTACCTTGCAATTGCAAAAGATATGGAGCCCACACTTTTGCTTCCCATGGGCTTCGGTACAATTATGGTAAACCTTCCCCTTGCAAATATCGTGGGTGCAATTTCTCAGAATCAGGATGCAGAAGGTGCTATCGAAGTACTTTATAAAGCCGGTGTTGCAAATGAACTTTTCCCCTTGCTCTTATTTATAGGCATCGGTGCAATGATTGACTTCGGTCCCGTGCTTTCCAACCCCAAACTTATGATTTTCGGTGCGGCTGCACAGTTCGGTATCTTCTTCACACTTTCTGTTGCATCACTTATCTTCCCCATCAACGAAGCAGCATCAATCGCTATTATCGGTGCGGCAGACGGTCCCACATCAATCTTCGTTGCAGGTGAACTTGATTCACAGTATATCGGTGCTATTATTGTTGCCGCATATTCATATATGGCACTTGTTCCCATTGTTCAGCCCCCTGTTACCAAGCTTCATACAACTAAAAAAGAACGTATGATTCCTATGAAATACGAGGGTAAGGCAATCTCCAAGAGAACAAGAATCCTTTTCCCCATTATCGTTACAATTATTGCAGGTATCGTATCACCTCAGTCTGCAGTTCTTATTGGTTTCCTTATGTTC
This sequence comes from Acutalibacteraceae bacterium, assembly GCA_045643685.1. GTDB lineage: Bacteria > Bacillota > Clostridia > Oscillospirales > Acutalibacteraceae > DTU089. The sequence goes on along the minus strand of JAZRFO010000135.1, from coordinate 2,311 downwards.
GGTAACCTTATCAGAGAATGTGGTGTTCTTGACTCACTTTCAGAAACTGCACAGAAGGTTCTTGCAAACCTTATCACAATTCTTCTCGGTATCACCGTTGCAAGAAATATGCACGCTTCACAGTTCCTTAAATGGGAAACTGCACTCATCCTCGGACTTGGTCTCGTAGCTTTCATTTTCGATACTGCAGGTGGCGTTCTTTTCGCAAAGTTCCTCAATATCTTCCTTCCCGAGGGCAAAAAGTTCAACCCCATGATTGGTGCGGCAGGTATCTCTGCATTCCCCATGTCATCACGTGTTGTTCATAAACTTGGTCTTGAAGCAGACAACCAGAACTTCCTTCTTATGCACGCAACAGGCGTTAACGTTTCCGGTCAGGTTGCATCGGTTATTGCCGGTGGTATGATTTTGAGTTTCTTTAAATAAGGAGGTAATTGAAGATGTTTAATACACTTGCAAAAACAGTTGAAACAACTGTAGCAGAAATAGCAACATCTGAGGTTGCTACAGAAGCAGTTACAGAGGCTGCAAAAATCGGTTTCAGCACAGATAATGTTCAAGAGGCACTCCTTTGCTCAGTAGCGGGTATGGTTGGTATCTTTATCGTTGTTGGTATCATCATCATTTCTGTTTCACTTTTAAACAAAGTGGGCGCAAAGAAAAAGAAAGATAAATAAAACTGTTCCCGATTAAGTCCTATGGCTTAATCGGGATTTTTATATGTTTGACAAAAATGCATAAATAATGGTATATTGTTTAAACTAACAAAAAACAAAAAGGATTATTTTATGGGTATCAAAAAATTTCTTAATGGCGCATTGGGTAGACCTGAAAAGGGCGATACGGTTGAACACTTCAATCTGCGTAACAGAGTTTCGGGCTATATTCTTACAAAAGCGCAACAAAATGCACCAACGGCAGGCTATAATTACGAGGCGGATATAACCAAATTCTGGGATGAATTTCAGAATTTAAAAGCAAGTTGCGGTTATCCCTTGTCATTTAATACAGTTATGATGAAGGTGCTTGTGGAAGGTCTTAAGGAAGCACCTAAGCTTAACGCGCATATTAAATTCAATACAACTTCCTCTTGCGGTACGCTTATTATGAAAAAGCATATTGACGTGGCTATGCCCGTTGTCCTTGAGAATGGCGATACTTTCCCTGTAAAGGTTAATGAGGCAGAGAACAAAACTCTTAAGGAATTATCCGAGCAGATAAATGAACTTCTTGAAAGACTCAAGAAGACGGATATTGATAAGGTTATGTTTGACGTTATAACCCAGAGAACTGTTGGTCTTATGCTCAGCGGTGCCGTAGTCCCCACTATATCACAGACCGTTACGGGTTACGTGGGTAAGCACAAGGTGGCAAAATTCAAGGACCTTTTCCATCCTGCACCAAAGGACGGCTCAATGTTATTTATGGATGAGCTTAACGAGGGTACTGTTTGCCTTACAAACTGGGGCGTGCTTTACGACGGACTTAACGGGAACGTTACCTATACACCTCTTTTGTATCCTCAGACCTTCTTAATGGCAATGGGCGTTGCAAAGGACGTTAACTACGTTTTCAGAAACGAAAGGGGCGAGGTTGATATGGGCACTAAAAAGGTGTTACCCATAACCCTTATGTTTGACCACAGAATCGGCGCCTTCAACGACGTAATGCCCTTTATCCAAAAGCTTGACGAAATATTCCAAAATCCCGAAATAATGAGAGAATGGTAAAAGTTAAACCCACGGTGCAAACCGTGGGTTTATTTTTAATAATACGCTTCGCGTTTCTTTTTCTTTATAAACTTATAAAGTAAATATGTTACAACGAGTAATACAGTAACCGAAAGACCGATGTAAACGTCAAGGTTTGTGTTACCCTCGATTTTAAGCTCGTTCCAAAGGGTTGTCATATACTGTTGTGTTTCATAATCAAGGTTCTGGAACATTTCAGTTTTAGGCATATCCTTTTTTTCGGGATAAAGAATCGGGTTACCCTTAAGGTCGTAGTCATCGGACTCTAAAACAAGTTTATGGGGTGAGGCATAACAAATGTAGTTGGCGTTTGCAACCGCTATTTCTTCCTCACACATAAAGTTGATGTAAAGCTCGGCAGCTTCCTTGTTCTCAGTGTTTTTGGGGATGCACATAGCATCTACAAAGAAATTTACGCCCTCCTTGGGATAAACAAACGCAAGGTCGGGATTGACGTCGTACATTGTCAGGAAGTCACCTGCATAATAGGGTGCAAGAGCCGCGTCACCACGCTCCATTTTATTAAAAACCTCATCCATTACGTAGGATGAAACCAAGGG
>JAZRFO010000134.1:0-1625 GCA_045643685.1 Acutalibacteraceae bacterium | reverse complement strand
TTTTTCTAAATTATAACATGATATTACATATAAAAACAATAGTTAGAAATATACGGAATTTTTAATGGAACGAATCTTTGCTTTCTATTTAAACGAGCAGGTGTTTTTTGTTGACTTTTTCAGTTATATCATCTGCAAATCTTTCATAGTTTCCGATTATAATGCAGAAGAGAAATTCAAGGCAAAAGCAGAAAAGCGAAAACCTTTTTATCTTCCGCATTTTTCTGCCCATTCTTGCAGGCATACATTCTGCACGCGCTTGTGTGAATGTGAACATAATATTGCTGTTATACAAAAAATTATGGGTCATAAGGATATAAAAATGACTATGGAAATCTATAACAAAGTGAGTGAAAGGTTAAAGCAGGAAAGCTTCGATGATCTTGCATCTAAACTTTTCTGAGATAAGCATTCAGGGAGGCAACCGTGCGGTTGCCTCCCTGCTTTTTTAATGTAAAAGTATTGACAATATGGTGTGGATTTGTTATATAAAAATCAAAGAATATATGCTTTTAAACGGTATATTTCTTACCACGTTTTTACCATTCTTTTACCACTTTTCAGTTGATTTTACCACCGATTTACCACTTTTCACGGTGGAGATATGAGCTGTGATAACACAGCATAAGAAGATACGTAAAACGGCTTGAAATCAACGTTTTCAAGGGGTAAAATATAAGAAAAAACGAGGTTTTATAAGACGTTATTTTTAGTCGTTTTTCTTCTCCCCACAATGAAGAGCCTGGACAAATAAGTTAATGTTAATAAAAAACCTGACCGTATCGGTCAGGTTTTTTTGTTTATGTTTTTGTGGCTTGCCTTTAAACATTGACACGGTTTTAACGAAATTATATAATAAACATGGGTGATGAATTGTGAAAAAGGTTTTTAAAGCAATAGGAAAAACAATAGGCATTATTCTTGGTGCTGTGCTTGGCCTTTTGGTTGTATGCTGTGTTGCAACTCTCGGTTGGGGTGCAGTTCAGGTTTCGAGGGGTGACGTTACCGAAACATTGCCCGAAACTCCCGATGATTTTAAACCTGCAGTCAGGTTTGTTGTTTTCACCGATACCCATAACGAGAACGAAAACCTTGCCGATGCAATTGATACCGCGTATATGCTTTTTGATAACGATTCGGTTTATCAGGGTGTTGATGCATTTTTTGGCTTGGGCGATTTTACAAGCATCGGCTCCGATGACGATTACATTGCATACACCGATACTATTAAGGAACACGTTCGTAAAGATACCGTTTGCATCAACATTAACGGCAATCACGAATTTAAAAACGATAACTATAACGAGCTTTTTGTAAAGCATTTTGGTTACGATCACAACACGGTTACTCAGATAAACGGTTTTACGTTTATCGCTTTTTCAGGTGAACGTTCACTGACCGAATGGACTTTTACGCCCGGTAGCCTGAAATGGCTCAGCGATGAGATTCATAAAGCAGAAGCAACGGCAGGGGATAAACCCGTTTTTGTTTTCCAACATCCTCATCCCTTTGGAACAGTTTACGGAAGCTCAATATGGTGCACACCTCAGCTTAATCCCGTTTTTGCAGGACACAACAAGGTCATAAATTTTTCAGGTCACTCGCATTTTCCGATGAATGACCCT
>JAZRFO010000133.1:0-14540 GCA_045643685.1 Acutalibacteraceae bacterium | reverse complement strand
ATATAGGTTGCACCTGCGTTTGTGAGTTCTTCCTCGGTGCCGAATCCGTAAACCGCACCTGCACTGTCAACGCCCGTGGCTTTTGCACCGTCAATATCATAAAAGCGGTCACCAACCATAATAACTTCGTCTTTTTCGGGATTGCCGAAGAACTCAAAACAAGCGTTTATAAGGTCTTTTTTACTTGAATGATTATTTTTAAAATCCTCGGCGGAAATGAAGTCGTAGTAGATATCAATGCCGTGGTATTTTGAAATTTCTTCTACAAAAACACGGGGCTTGGATGATGCTATTGCGATTTTTTTGCCTCGGTTTTTAAGCTCCTTCAATAATTCCCTGATGCCGTCATAAATGGCGGATTCCTCTGCGGCTTTGGTTTTGTATCGTTCGCGGTATTTTGCTATAAGCCAGTTAGCATCCTCGTCGCTTACGTTGTATATTGTTTTATAGGATTCAAAAAGGGGAGGTCCTACAAAGAAATTGAGTTTCTCTGTGTTTGTTTCCTTAATTCCGTAACATTCCAGAGAGTAAATTATGGAATTGAAAATACCTTCCGTGGTGTCACACAGGGTGCCGTCAAAATCAAAAAAGTAATAATTATATTCCTTCATAAAAAATCACCGAATTTATTTTATATTGTTTTTTCAAAAAAGTAAATAAAATAAAGTAAATATTATGTGTTTTTAGTGTAATTTACTATTGCAAGAAACTGATGTGTGATGTAAAATTTAAGGTAACGTATTTTGAAAGAGGGCGGCTTTGTGGCTGAAAAATTTGAAATTAAAATTGATGAAATATTAAATAAATATTCTGCACCTGAAGAAAGCCTTATTGCAATTCTGCAAGAGGTTCAGGAGTTTTGCGGTTATATTTCAAAAGATGCGGTTGAATATTTAACGGCAAAAACAGGTATTCCTTCAAGCCGTATTATGGGTGTTGCGTCCTTCTACGCAGGGTTCAGGCTTAAGCCCGTTGGCAAATACAGAATTATGGTGTGTATGGGTACCGCCTGTCACGTAAACGGAAGTGAGCGTATGGGTGATACTATTAAACGTGTGCTTGGTATTGAAGCAGGGGACGTTACTGAGGACGGTCTTTTCTCATGGGAGGAAGTTGCGTGTCTTGGTTGCTGTAGTATTTCACCTGCTATGATGATTAATGATACGGTTTACGGTACACTTACCCAACAGAAGGTAATTGATATTATTGAAAATATTAAGAGGGGGGAAGGTAAATGAGATTCTTGCTCGGTTACGGCTCTTGTGGTATAGCATCGGGAGCCAATGATGTTCTTGCGGGTCTTACTGAGACTTTTTCGGGTACTGATTTTAAGGTTGAAAAGGTCGGTTGTAATGGTCTTTGCTTTGCCGAACCCATTGTTGAGGTAATTACAGATTCTAATGAAAGTATTTTATACGGCAGACTCAATAAGGAAAGTGCCGTTAAATTCGCAGAAACGGTAAAACAGGGTGAATTCCCCCTTGAAAACAGACTTAATGAAGATGAACTTAAGTTTTTACAGGGTCAGAAAAGAATTGTTTTATCAGGTTGCGGTAAAATTGACCCCGAAAGCATTGATTCATATATAGAAAACGGCGGTTACTCCGCTCTTAAAAAAGCACTCACAATGGGTGCGGATAAAATAATCGAAGAAATTAAAATATCAGGCTTGCGCGGTCGTGGCGGTGCAGGTTTCCCCACTCATTTTAAGTGGCAGGCGGCTAAAAATGCCCATTCGGATGAAAAGTATATTGTCTGTAATGCGGACGAGGGTGACCCCGGTGCATTTATGGACAGAGCCGTTTTAGAGGGTGACCCCCACAGAGTCCTTGAGGGTATGATGATTGCGGGTATTGCTATCGGTGCCGAAAATGGTGTTATCTACGTAAGAGCCGAATACCCCCTTGCGGTCAAGAGATTAAGAAATGCTATTTCACAGATGCACGAAAAGGGCTATCTTGGTGAAAATATTTTTGGTAGCGGGTTTAATTTTGATTTTCATATTATGATGGGTGCGGGTGCATTCGTCTGCGGTGAGGAAACGGCACTTCTTGCTTCCTTAAGCGGTAACAGAGGTATGCCCGTTACAAAACCTCCTTTCCCTGCACAGAAAGGTTTCAGAAAAAAGCCTACCAATATCAATAACGTTGAAACCTTTGCAAACGTATCGTGGATTATTGATAACGGTGGCGAGGCTTTCGCTTCAATGGGTACCGAAGGTAGTAAGGGTACAAAGGTTTTCGCCCTTGCAGGTCGTGTGAAACGTGGCGGTCTTGTGGAAGTACCTATGGGACTTACTATAAATGATATCGTTTTCGGTATTTGTGGCGGTATTAAAGATGATGCTAAGGTAAAAGCCGTGCAGATGGGTGGTCCCTCAGGCGGTTGCATACCCGAAAATATGCTTGATACTGTTATTGACTACGAAAATATCGCAAAAACAGGGGCTATTATGGGCTCGGGCGGTATGATTGTTATGGATGAAAAGACCTGTATGGTGGATATGGCAAAATTCTTTATGGATTTCACAAGTAAAGAAAGTTGCGGTAAATGTGTTCCCTGCCGTATAGGTACTACACGTATGCTTGAAATTCTCAAAAGAATTTCCGATGGTGAGGGTGTTGCCGAGGATATTGATACCCTTATTGAATTGGGTGAAAGCATAAAAGTAGGTGCTTTGTGCGGTCTTGGTAATTCTGCACCGAACCCTGTGCTTACAACCATAAAATATTTCAGAAACGAATACGAAGAACACATTAACAATAAACGTTGTCCTGCCAAGAAATGTACGGCACTTATTGAGTATCGTATTGATGCAGAGCTTTGTCGCGGTTGTTCACTTTGCAGTAGAAAGTGCCCCGTTGATGCAATAAGCGGTGTGGTTAAATCACCCTACGTGATTGATAGCGAAAAATGTGTTCGTTGCGGTCAGTGTATTGACACCTGTAAATTCAATGCAATTAAAGTTTTAAGTGGGGAGGGGAGTATATGAGCATAGTTAAAATATTTATAAACGGCAAGGAATACTCTGCCGACACCACTAAAACACTTCTTGATAATATTCTTGATAACGGCATATATTTACCCCACCTTTGCCATAACAAAGAGCTTGAAAGCTACGGCGGTTGTGGTTTGTGTCTTGTTGAGGTTGAGGGTATAAGAAAGCCTTTACGAGCTTGTTCTACAACTATCAGCGAGGGTATGAAGGTTACTACAAGTACACCCGAGCTTGAAAAGAGCCGTAAAATTACCCTTTCTCTTATAATGTCCGACCATAGCGGTGACTGTAAAGCCCCTTGCTTTATGGCTTGTCCCACACATCAGGATATTCAGGGCTACGTGGGTCTTATTGCCAACGGTAAAGATCGTGAGGCTCTTGAACTTATTAAGAAAGATAACCCCTTACCTGCCTCAATAGGCAGAGTATGTCCCCACCCTTGTGAGGAAAAATGTCGCAGAAAGCACCTTGAGGGTGCGGTTTCAATATGTGCACTCAAGCGTTTTGCTGCAGATTCATATATGGATTACGTTCCCGAGTGTGAGAAACTCAATGGTAAAAGGGTTGCAGTTGTGGGCGGTGGTCCTGCAGGTCTTTCATGTGCTTACTTCCTTGCATTAAAGGGATATAAAGTTAAGATTTTCGAGGCACAGAGTTACTGTGGCGGTATGTTAAGATACGGCATTCCTGCTTACAGATTACCCAAGGATATACTTGACGAAGAAATTGACGTTATTGAAAAAATGGGCGTTGAAATCGCTTATAACAAAGTTTTGGGCAAGGATTTCACAGTTGAATCCCTTAAAAACGAATATGATGCGGTGTTCCTTGCAACAGGTGCTTGGCGTTCATCAAATATCGGTTGCGAAGGTGATGATTGTGACGGTGTTGTGGGCGGTATTGATATGCTCTACCGTGTTGCCAATGGCGAAAACGTTGACCTTGGCAAAAGTGTAGCCGTTGTAGGTGGCGGTAACACTGCTATTGACGCGGTGAGAACTGCCGTGCGCCTTGGTACCGAAAAGGTAACGCTTATTTACAGACGTACTGAAAAAGAAATGCCTGCAGAGCCCGATGAAATAAAAGATGCAAGGGCAGAGGGTGTGGAATTCAAGTTCCTTGTATCACCCCTTGAGGTTGTGTCCGAAAACGGCAAGGTAAAAGGCTTGAAGCTTCAGAAAATGGAATTGGGTGAGCCCGATGCATCAGGTAGAAGAAGTCCCGTTGCCATTGAGGGCAGCACAGAAATAATTGAATGCGATACAATAATCTCTGCTATCGGTCAAAGAGTGAAATCAGAAGATATTGATGGTGTTGATTTGACTAAAAAATCAACAATTGCCGTTGATGAAACAACTTATATGACTTCCCTTGAAGGTGTTTTTGCCGCAGGCGACGTTATAAACAAGGGTCCCGATATTGCTATCAAAGCAATTGCAGGTGGTAAATACGCGGCTCGTTCAATTGACTGCTATCTTAACGGGGTTGAGGTTCCTCCCGAGCTTCCTGTATACTCTGTTAACAAGAGTTTTGATACAAGTGTTCTACAGGGAATGCCAGAAATAAAGAGGAATGAAGTAAAGCTTACCGATGCACTCCAGAGAAGAAATGATTTCAATGAGGTTGCATTTACTCTTACTAAGGAAGAAGCCATAAAAGAGGCGAGTCGTTGCCTTGAATGTGGTTGCTCGGCAGTTTATTCCTGTGAATTGTTGCCTTTGATGAGGGATTATAATGCGCTTTCCCTTACGCTTAACGGCAAAAGCCGTCAGTATCCAAAGGATAAGACACATCCATTTATAGTAAGGGATAACAATAAATGTATTTTGTGCGGTCAGTGTGTAAGAGCTTGTCGTGAAATATCGGGAACTGAAAATCTCGGTCTTTTCGGCAGAGGCTTCGGCACAATACCCATGAGTGCTTTTGATTTACCCTTGGGCGAAAGCAAATGTGTGTCCTGCGGTGCTTGTGTCAACGTTTGTCCCACAGGTGCCCTCGTAAGTGTGACGCCTTCGCTTAAAAATCCGCCACTTCCCTTTGAGGATGAGGATTTTTCTTGTGCTCTTTGTGATAAAAACTGTAAATTTACCAAACGCAGTATAAACGGTAAGACTGTGAAAATGATACCTGAAAAACTTTCGGAAGCTTGTTCTCTGGGCGTTTTTGGACTTCCTGCGGTTGAAAATACGAGTTCCTATAAAACCGACGAAGAAAAGAGAAAAATCATGGATTGTATTTTCGGTTCTATGAAAAATTATCAGGGTGAAATTGATAAAAATATATCATTTGATGAATTAATCGGAAAACTCCGTTGATGTGTTGATAGAAAAAAACACTCTTATTTTGTCTAAAATGCCGAAAGACCTCAGAAGCCTTGAAAAATCAAGGTTTCTGAGGTGAAAGACTTATTACAAAAAGTTGAAAAAACAATTATTAAAAACAAAATATCTGTTGACATTCAACTCCGTTTGTAATATAATCTCTTTAGGCTATAAGTGTCGGTATATCTATGCCCACGAGTCAGCAATGGGTTTATCCCTACATTTTCATGTAAAGGAAAGATTTTAATGAAGAAAATACTTGCGATTTTTCTTTCCGCACTTCTTATCTGCATTAGCATTGCGCCGATGAGTATTGCGGCTGAAGCCCCCGCTCTTACTACTTTAGTAACCGAGGGTGATTACGCAGAATCTGCTTCACAGGTTGCTGCGGTATCAACAACAACTTTCACAGTTGTTCTTAAAGCCCCCAAGGGTATCAAGAAACTTGTCGGCGTTAATATGTATTTTGAATTTGACCCCGCCGTTCTCAGTGTTGCTAAGGCAGGCCTTGCAGGTGCGGACGATGGTTCAGGCAATATAACACCCAACTTCAACGGTCTTCTCGTTTCGGGTCTTAAGTCCAATACTGACAACCAGTATGCAATGGCTTGGATTCCTTCAGGTGACGGCGTTAGCAAAAACCAGGCAAGAGACCTTATCTTCATCACATTCAATGTTCGTGACACATCAAAGGCTTCAACTTCCTTGAACCTTTACATCGATGAGTTCCGTACAGACGATAAAGTTGAAAACGATATCACAACAACAACTCTTTACGAGAACAGAGTTATCAACTTCAACTTCCCCGAAGATACACCCCCTGTAACAGAAGGTGACACCTCAACAGGTGAAGGCGACAGTTCAGAGGTTAGCGGTATCAACGGTCTTCTTCAGGTTATCAGAGATATGCTTTCCGGTAACGGCGTAACATTCGCAGACTTTGCAGATGCTATTGCAAACGTTCTCGGTAACGCAGAAATCACAGATATCATTGAACAGTTGATTGACGATGACATCGATATTTCTGAATTATTCCAGGAAATCCTCGCAGGTCTTGGACTTGACTTCAGTTCATTCGAAGACATCCTTAACAAGATCATCGAATTCCTTGAAGGACTTTTCGGTGGCGGTAGCGGTGGCGAAGATGAAACAAAAGCTGAGTTAACAACAAACGCAGCTGCTGCTTCAACAACTGCTAAGGCTTCTTCTTCAGAATCCGAAAAGACCGGTGACGTAGGTATCGCTCTTGCAGCAACAGTTTGCGTAGTTTCAACTGCAGCATTCGTTCTTACAAGAAAGAAAAAAGAAATTTTATAATAAACGAAATCGCAAGTTCGTGAAATAACCAAAAGCCCCGTTCGTTGAACGGGGCTTTTTAAATTAGGAATCAGGAATGAGGAATTAGGAATTATGGGGAACAAGTTCCGATTATAAATTAGTTATTGTAGGCGTGATAGGCTATTGCTGTGTAATTATTTAATTTATAATTGCCGACCGCAGGTCCCTGAATTTCTAATTCTTCATCCCTAACTAGAAAACCTCCATCCTGATAGGATGGAGGTTTTTACTTATTACATTCCAAGCATTGAGGAGAGCATTCCCTTTTTCTTGTTCTTTTTGGGTTTGTATACAGGGGGATTTTCAAGGCGCATTCTTGCGCTTTTGCTCTTTGCAAGGTAGTTAACGATTTCTGTAACAGGCTCTCTCATTGTGTCGCTGAAGTATTCCTGTGCAACTTCAAGAAGCTCTTTGTTTGCAGCAAGTGTACTGCCGAGGATTGTAACACCAACAAGGCTCTGTGTATCGTTGGTGCCGTCTTCATAAATATCGTTAAGCAATTTGAAAAGCTGACGCATTTTGATTTTATCGTTTTGGCGGATTGTCTCAAGTACGAGAGCGTTACCGTGGTTAACGAAGAAATCCTCTGCTAAAAATTCGCCGTAAGCTTCAAGATTCTTTTTGTATTCATCACGAAGCTGGGGATAGATTGTTGTAAAACGGCTACCGAGAGTATTTGCGTCATAAGCAAGAGCACCGCTTTTAGCCTGAGTTCTTGATACGGGTGTGGGAGCCTTTTTACCGCTGTATGGGGATTTGTTTGAGAAGTTCTTTTTGAAAGACTCAGTATAATCCTCAGAAAGGTATTTTAAATCCTTTTCATTAAATGTTTCCAAGTCAAGAAGTGAAAGGGAAACTCGGCGCATATCATCGTCGGGAGTGTCGCTTTCGTTGGCACGTGCACAGTGGAGTGAAATTTTATCGCCATTGTGTTCAACTCTGATTCTGCCGTTTTCACCGCGGAACATAATAATTGATTTTGAGCCAACAACCTGAATAGGAAGCTCGGGAGGTCTTACACCTTCGGGATATTCAACCTTGAAGCCGTATTCCTCGGAAGTTTTTTCAACTGTTTTTATAATAAGTTCAAGAGCATTGTTTAATTCAAGCACTTTTAGTACCTCGCATTCATTAAAATCTTAATGATTATACCATATAGATATTAGTTTGTCACTATATATTTTTTATCTTATTGATTTACGCCTTTCATAGTCAGTGAAATACGCTTTTTGTTAGAGTCAACACCCAGAACCTTGACCTTAACAACCTCGCCCACCTTAAGTACTTCGGAGGGGTGTTTTATGAAGCGGTCACAAATCTGTGAAATGTGAACAAGTCCATCCTGATGAACACCGATATCAACAAACACACCGAAGTCAATGACATTACGTACAGTGCCTGTTAATTCCATACCTTCTTTTAAATCGTTCATATCCATAATATCGGAGCGAAGCATGGGCTTGGGTAAATCGTCACGGATGTCGCGGCCGGGCTTTTCCAATTCACCGATAATATCAGTAAGAGTGGGTGTACCTACACCGCATTCCTCGGCGGCTTTTGCAATACCGTATTCCTTTACCTTGCCACCGATACCAGATGCACCATTTGAGGCAACGTCGCTTTGGGAATAGCCGAATAAATCAAGCAATTTCTTGGCAGCGTCATAGCTTTCGGGGTGAACACCTGTGTTATCAAGAGGTGTTTTACCCTTAGGAATACGCAGGAAGCCAGCGCATTGTTGGTAGGCTTTTGGACCGAGTCCTTTAACTTTTTTAAGTTCACTTCTGCCTGAAAAAGCACCGTTTTCCTCGCGGTAAGCAACAATATTTTTGGCGGTTGAGGAACTGATACCTGCAATGTATTTTAAAAGGGAAACTGAGGCGGTATTAAGGTCAACACCAACGGAGTTTACGCAGTCTTCAACAACGCCTGAAAGAGATTCTTCAAGCCTTGCAGGGGGCACGTCGTGTTGGTATTGTCCGACACCGATACTCTTGGGTTCAATTTTTACAAGCTCTGAAAGAGGGTCCTGTAAACGTCTTGCAATGGATACTGCAGAACGGACTGAAACGTCAAAATCGGGGAATTCCTCGGCACCTAATTTGGATGCGGAGTAAACGGAAGCACCTGCTTCGTTTACAACCATATATGATACAGGACGGCTTGATTTTTTAATAGTGTCTGCAATGAAAATTTCGCTTTCCTTACTTGCGGTACCGTTACCAATTGAAATACAGTCGATTTTGAATTTCTCAATAAGCTCAAGTACCTTCTTTTCGGATTCTGCGATTTTGGACTGAGGGGGTGTGGGGTAAATAACGCCTGTGAAAAGTACGCGACTGTTACCGTCAACAACTGCAAGTTTGCAACCTGTTCTGTATGCAGGGTCAACTGCGAGAACGGTTTTGTTCTTAATGGGCGGTTGCATAAGAAGGGGTTTTAAGTTACTGCCGAACATCTTGATAGCCTGTTCGTCGGCTTTTTCCGTAAGATTCGTACGGGTTTCGCGCTCAAGAGAGGGGAGTATAAGACGTGAGTAACTGTCCTGGGCAGAAGCTTTGCAAAGTTCTGTTGATGAACTGCCCTCTTTTATGAAAAGCTGGTGAATAAGTGCAAGGGCGGTTTCATCTTCCACTTCCACACTTACCTTTAAAAAGCCTTCTTTTTCACCACGATTTATGGCAAGGATACGGTGTGAGGGGATTTTTGAAACAGGTTCCTGATACTCATAGTACATAGAGTAAACGCTGTCTTCCTCGGTTTTGGCAAGGGATTTTATAACACCGCGTTTTGCAATAAGGTCCTTGAGTACACGACGTACGTCAGGGGAGTCAGAAATACGCTCTGCAATAATGTCGGACGCGCCCTGTAAAGCCTCATCGGGTGTTTCCACACCTTTTTCACTATCAACGTATTCGGCGGCGATTTCATTTAAATCCACACCCTTGAGAGTGAAGGAACGAAGAAGGTCCGCCAGGGGCTCAAGCCCCTTTTCCTTAGCCACGGAGGCGCGTGTTTTACGTTTTTGTTTGTAGGGTCTGTATATATCTTCAACCTCTGCAAGTGTTATGGCTTGGGCTACTGCGATGGAAATTTCGTCGGTTAATTTGCCCTGCTCCTCAATGGAGGATAAAACCTCCTCTTTGCGTTTTTCCAGGTTTCTGAGATAAGTGAGACGGTCATTGATTTCCCTTAATTTCTGGTCGTCACAGGAGCCTGTCATCTCTTTACGGTAACGGGCAATAAAGGGGATGGTATTGCCGTCGTCAATAAGTTCAACAATATTCTTGATATGAGTGTCACTGACGGCAAATTCGGTACATAGGGTTTTAAAAATATCCATAATATCTTCCTTCAAATAATAATGTATATATAATACCATATTGGCATAAAAAAGTCATCAAAAAACGGCAAAATAATGCTATGACACAAAAATAACACAACTTGTTCATAAATTGTTTACAAAGTTGTGAAATTGTTGCAACATTGATATGTTATATAATAGTTAGACAATTTGATTGCTCAACATTTCATTTTCTCTTTCCAAAAGAAAACCCCTCGTTTCTACGAGGGGCTTTTTCTTTTATAAAAAAGTATTCAATGGGGGAACCATTGAATACTTTTAACTTATAAAGTTTTTATATAATTCATAAGTCTTTCGGGAGTGTTTAAGTAGTCGGGCGTTGCATCTTTTCTGAACACCAAATCAAGGAAGAAGTATTCGTCCGCTTTGATAATTGACTTAATGCGTTTTTTGAGCATTTCGATGGTCTTTTCGTCATTGTTACGCTCTGCCATAATAAGTGTGCCGATGTTTTCATAAAGGCGGTCTTTACGTAAGCCTAAGTCAGTTTCTGCATAACTTAAATTAAGTTCTTTTTCCATTTCTTCGGAATAAGTAAAATTATCTCTTAACAGAAGCACACGCAACAAAATACCGTGAACACCGCTGAACTCAACGTTGTTGAGTTCATATTTTTTATATGCGGTATACGCTTTTATGAAGTTCTCTTTATAGCATTCGTAAAGTTCACCCAGACGGTAATAAACAAGAGACTTATAGTGGGTGGACTCAACGTTAAAATACTGTTGAGTGGCACAGATAAGTATGATTTCCGCACTGGCAATGCTTTCATCGTCTTTCTTTTTGAAAATACGGGGCATAACCTCGTAAATTATTTCGCATTTTTCTTCGTCTGTAAAATCCTTAAGATACTGAAAGAATTTTTCGTTACATTTGGCATTCCAAACTTTTTCTTTTAAAAGTTCATTAATCATATTAAACCTCCGGAGGAAGACATACCGCAAGAGTAAGGTTGCCTTGGGTTTTTACCTTGTACTGATTATTACAGGAGTAGGGCATAAAGAAATAGTCGCCTTTTTTCAAGGGTTTTTCATAATTTTCGCCTGTTAAAACGCCCTCGCCCTCGGTAACAACGTAGACACAGGGACCTACAAGGTTTTCGGTTTCACCGTTATTTATAACGTAACGTTCAACGCCGAAGCAAGGAGTATCGGATTTACCAATAAGGCACTCCTTTTTGCAACCGTCTGCTTCATAAATAACTGTGGGGGTTTTAAGGCACTCCTTAAGAACTTTATCCAAGTTATAAGAATAATCAAAAACGCTTAAAGCAGTTTCTTTATGGAGCCCTATATACATTTCATTGTCGGAAAGCTTGTAGTCACCGCACCAACGCTCGGGTTGAATTGTGAAGTCCGTAGGCTCCTGAACTTCAAGTATAAGACAACCGTAGCCGATAGCGTGAACCGCCTTTGCAGGTATGAAATATACGTCACCCACGTTTACGGGGATTTTATTAAGGAGTTTTTCCATAGCGGATTTGTCGGTTTCGCTTTTTGCTACCGCATCCTGGAATTCCTCAGGTGTAACACCATCTTTGAAGCCGAAGTAGATACAAGCGCCCTCTCTTGCGCCTAAAACTAACCAGGACTCGGCTTTGCCGAAATCGGAGTTGAAGTTAACTCGTGAAAAGGCTTTGTCAGGGTGTGCCTGAACCGGTAAGCGGATAGCGGAGTCAAGGGCTTTTACAAGCACGTCAAGACCATCCCTGTTGCCTAACATAAGCTCCTTTTGTTGGGCTATAAGTTCATCAAAATGAATGGCGGTGTCTTTAACTGTTGAAAGGCCCTCAAATTCATCTGTACTACCCTCGTTAAGGGCTTTTGTGGATGAGCATATCCATTCCTCGGGATAGAAACTATCCTCGCTGTTGTCACCGAAAAACTCACTGAAAAGCTTACCGCCTGTGTACACGCGGAAAACTCGGTTTTTCTCAAAAAATACAGGTTGTGATGCTATTTTTACAGTATCCATAATTCACCTCAACAGAGCATCACGGGATGCTTTGATATCGTTATAAATTTTACTAGCGGCACAGGCAAAAACACAGGAGCCTACCGCTGCTTCCTCACTGTGTAAGGGGAGAAAGGTGGGAAGTGAGAAATCATTGCTGAAAATCTGTCGCCACAGGTCACTTTTCCTTAATCCGTTACCTGAGCAGACTAATTTTTCGGGGGCGTTTTTCAAAAGCTCTGAAGCACCTTTGTACATGCATTTCAGTTCTGTTGAAACGCCCTTTAAAACACCGAAAGCAAGGTTTTCGGGGGTGAAATTATCATCACCGATATTATCAATAAAACCACGCTTTGCCGGGTTTTCACGGGTACCGCAGAACTCACAATTGACTGTAAGTTTGTTGTCGTTGCTCATTGCCTTTTGGGAAAGTGCGTCCATTTTTTTATAAAGGTCATCATCTGAGCCACCGAGAAAATCAGCACATAAAGTGAAGAAATTTTTAAGTATAGCATAGGCTCTGCCACCGCAAAGGGAAGCACCTACGAAGATGTATTCATCGTCCGTAAGATGGCGTATTTCACCGCCATCGGGACAGGTTACAGACTTGGTTACAAAGGAAACCTGACTTCCCGTACCAACATTTACCAATACGGATTTTTCGGGTTCTGCAACGGAACCCAGGAAACTTGCCTGATTGTCGCCGATAGCAACCGCTACGGGAATACCGAAAGGTAAAAAGTCACAATCAGTTTTACCTGCAATTACGGTTTCGGAGAAAACTTCGGGTAAAAACTCGGGGTCAATACCTGCAAATTCTAAGGCATTTTTGTCAAAGCAGAGTTTTTCTAAATCAAAGAAACCAAGGCTACCTGCGTCACTTGAATGTGTAACAGGTTTTTGGTTAGTTAAAACCGAAACGAGGTAGTCGTGAATGGTAGAAAGCATAACCGCATTTTCGGGTACAAGACCATTTTTAAGGTTATAAAAATGAGTTGTAAGTCCGAAGCCCGAAGCGGCTTTTATACCTGTAACGCGGGTGAGATACTCTGCGTATGTTTCACCATTTTCGTAAATCTCGTTACCTCTCTCATCCTGCCAAATCATAAGGGGTGAAAGGGGGGCGTTTTTCTCGTCAAGGTAGAGAATGCCATGCATCTGGCCTGTGATACCGATAGCATCGGGAGTTGTATTGAGGCAGACTTCCTTAACTGCAGTTTTAACAGTATTTATTATAGTTACGGGGTCCTGAAGTTTCTCGAAAGATTTACCCTCAATGAAACTATCGTTTTTTAAAGTACATGACCTTGTAACCTGCTTTTTCTCAGTATCAAGAATAAGACAGGTTACGGTGGTAGTACCAATATCAATTCCTAATATATTCATAGCTTAGCACATAACTGCGGTGGACGCAGGGTCAAGACGGCGGATAATATCCTGTTGGATAGCGGGTGAAAGGTCTAAGAAGTTAACGAAGGTACCGTGTATTCTCATAATATAAACACCTGAGGGTGCGTATTTTTTAGGCTCTGCAAGTACCTTTTTGAGAATTTCTGCGGTTGTAACGTTAACGTAGAGGTAGAAGGGAGCAACGTTTTCGTTGAGTTCATTGAAGAACAAGGGTTTCATAACCTTGTCGCGGAATTCAACGCCTTTGCCCTCATAATCTGTAGCTATAAAGTATTTGGGGTCAATGCCAAAGTGGGATGCATAACCACCGCACATTTTATTGAAGGGTAATTTGAAAAGCGAAAGGGTGCGGAAACCAAGACCATTCTGAGCTTCGCCGTAAAGGGGGTCAACACCATAGCCAAGCATATCACGTGACTTTCTGCCACAGGGAAGTGCGCCAACCCAATAACCGTAAAGAAGGTGAGTAGAGGGTGTGGAGAAGTCGGGTCTGAAGTTGTTTCCAAGATAGTTTTTCTGCGCACGTACCATATCGGCAATTTTTGAGGTTACCTCGGCAGTTTCATTGTCCACCTCTGCAATATTGTTGCCGAACTTAGGTGCGGAAATTAAAAATTCTCTTAATTCCTCGTAGCCTTCAAAATTATTCTTGAGAGCATCGAGGAGCTTGTCTGCATCTTCGGGTCTTTCGTTTAAAAGTTTATCAATTGCAATAAATGAGTCCGCAACAACGCTTGTGCCGTGAATAAGACAACCGCTACCATTGTATTTTGTGCTCTGGTGGGTGATGTCGCGGGTGTCGTAACCACTTTCAATACCGCCCATAACTGTACTGAGGAAGGGTACGGGAAGGTGCGAAATTGCTCTTGAAGCACCATTTGCGGCTTTTACCATTTCGTCACAGAAATACTGCGCGTTTTTGTAGAAAAGTTCACGGATATTTTTAAGTAATGTAAGAGCATCGGTTTCTTCACATACAGTACCGATTTTTTCGCCTGTAATTGTTGAATATCCGTTGTTGAGAGTGATTTCGAGGATTTTACACAAATTGAACCAGCTGTTAGTTGTGTTGGCGTTGTCCTTACCCATAATAAGGGGTTCCTGGCAACCTGCGATTGAAGTGTCCTCAACGGCGTCAATATCAATTCCTGCTTCG
>JAZRFO010000132.1:0-1705 GCA_045643685.1 Acutalibacteraceae bacterium | reverse complement strand
ATGTTCTGAGCAGCAGCAACGTTTGTTTTCTGAGTTTTTACAGGATAGTAGTCAGCAGCGGGTGAAACCATACCGCCAACGTGGAGCACGTAGTCGGCGCCATTAACTAATTCAAGAACATCATCATAATTAGTAAGGTCACCCCAAACTAATTTAACCGCAGGGTCATTTTCATAAGCTGCGAATTTCTTTCTGTTCTTTTCGCTGTCTCTGTTAAGAACAACGATATTGAATTCATTTTTTTTGGCATAGAGCTCTTTAAAACCTGCCCAACCCATTGTACCTGATGAGCCGGTAAGCGCAACTGTCTTTTTCTGCATAGGTATTACCTCCATTTTCTAAAATATCCATACGGATAAAGTATAACTTTTTTCGCTATACTTTGTCAATAGAAATGAACCATTATTCGCCAAAATTGTTAAAAAAACAACAAGCCGTAAGGAGTATATAAACCCTTACGACTTTGTATTTGTTATATTCGAAATTTACTCTTGATTTTTCGGGTAATACGCTCTATGAGGACACCATTTCGGGTAATCATAAAATCATACATTATGAACGCTACATTGGCAAGAACAAGAAGCAACGGAATGGTGAATTTACCGAACTCAGTATACTCCTCTCCCGACACACCAAAAAGCCAAACACCAATGAAACCTATGCTTACTGCCGCAGCATTAAAAACAAGTGTTTTAACAATTCGCGCCAACACTCGCGGTAGTCTTTCAATGATATTTTTTATAAGCGGATAATAGCCGAAAAATATAACGTATGTGAGAGCAGTTTCTTTATCCGTCAAAAGAATCATAGATAAAACGGACGTAGCAAAATAAACACCGAAGGCCCACTTTTTATCTGCAATCTCCATTACAAGCCAGACACCCATACTTGTGATTATAGGCAACACATACATAAGTACCGGCAAAAGTGTTGATGAGAGCATAATCACAACCGATAATGCCGTTATCATACCACAAAGAGCGGTGATTTTAGCTTTTTTCATTAACCGATAATTACCTCATGACCTGTACGGGCAGATTCATAAACAGCATCAAGAATTTTCATAATTTCAACACCGTCTTCTGCAGGTGCAATACAAGGCGTACCATTCATTACGCAATCAACAAAATGGTTAATTTCGCGACAGAAAAGCCCGTCAAAAGCAAGGCTTGTATCCTTATTGAAGCTCATATCAACAAGGTAGCCGTTCTCGTCAGTAAATATTTCAACCTGCGGGTCAAGCTTAGCGCCTGCTTTGGTGCCAAAGAACTGAATATTGCCCTCACCATTTTTGATATTGAGTGAGAAGCTTGCCTCAACAGAAAGCACAAGACCATTATCGAAACGGATAAGTGCAGTTGCCAAATCCTCAACATCGCAGATATCATTATTACTTGCAGAAACGGATGTGTAGCCCTTACCTGTCTTTACCGTAGGACGGTTAAACAACTTCTGGAATGTTGCACCGTAAACGGAAACGGGCTTGGGATTACCGCAGAGGTATCTTGAAAGGTCGATAACGTGAACACCAAGGTCAATGAGAGGGCCGCCACCTGAACGTGACTTATCACCGAACCAGCCGCCGGGATTACCATTACGACGAAGGTAAGTTGCCTTTGCATAGTAGATGTCACCAAATTTACCCGCATCGATAAAATCGCGCATTACATCAGCATCGTTACCGTAACGACGAACAAAACCAATC
>JAZRFO010000131.1:0-1958 GCA_045643685.1 Acutalibacteraceae bacterium | reverse complement strand
CTTTCACTGAATTATGCAGGAGTAACCGGATTAATCGCAAGTCTATTTACAGACAATTTCACAGCACTTGCGTTTGGCTTCACTTCGTTCCTTAGTGCGTATATTATAAATAATATCCCTATGAGTGTTCTTTTTAGTTCTGTGCTTGAAAACACAAGTCTCAGTAAAGCAGGGTATATGCAGGGACTTTATGCCTGTATTGCAGGTTCAAATATCGGCGCATATCTTACTCCTGTAGGTGCCCTTGCAGGTATTATGTGGTCATCTATTCTCAAGCGCTATGGGATAGACCTTTCTTTCAAAAAGTTTGTAAAATACGGCACTATCGTATCAATCCCGACTTTGTTGTCTGTTTTGGTGTTCCCTCATTTCTTTTTGAAGGTTTGAATTGATGCAAAATATTAACTCGTCTTAATTAAATTAAGACGAGTTTCTTTTATTTTATAACAAAGGTGGTAACAGAGTGTTCTTTTAGTGTGATATTTATAATAGGTGAGTCAAATGTGATGTTATCAAGCTTTGCCCAGTTTTCACCCTCAGACATTTTGCCGCTTGTTCTAATGACTTCGATTATTCCACTCTGCTTAAAGTCGCTTATGTCAATAGTGATATCCTTAGAACGACTGTTTTTATTGAATGCAACAAGCGTCAGTTTACTTCCATCCTTACTTATTGCACCGAGAGTGTTTTTGCCTGTGTGGATTATTGTGTCACCGGGACGGATGAATTTGCTGAACTGACCGAAGCAATAGTATTTCTTTGTTAGTATAATTTCTTCTTTGTCGTGGTCTGCAAAAGCAATTCCCCAATAACCACCATTTGTGTCAGGGGCGCCTGTGTCCTTATTGCCCATATATCCGTCCTTGCTTATATGATTGTCTATTGTCAGCCACATAACCCAGGCGGATGGGGAAAGGGCATTTATATCCGATATGATTTTTTCTGCAAACCACAGTCCTGCGCCCATTTCACCTGCTTTTTTACTTGAAACCGAACTCCAATCCGTTTCGCTCATCCATAGATTCCTGTTTTCGGTCTTCATCAATTTGCCTAGTTTCCTGATTTTCTTCGTTGCATAGGTATGTGTGCTCACTCTGTCGATAACATCCTTCACTTCCTGTGAATAAAGCTTGTAGCTGTTGAGTGCTTTATCTGTGGATGTTTCATCACTTGCAACAATATCAATATGATTTAACCCTTTCGCACGTATTTCACGTGCAGTTTTCAATATAATCTTATTTTGGCTTTCTCCGGGGTCAAAGTGGCATCCCTCTTGCTTTTCACTCATATAGTGCCAGAAATCGGTGTCAGGCTCGTTCATAGGTGATAATGATGAAACCTTAATATTGAGTTTGTTGTTTATGTATTCTGTAACGTCTGCAAGGTACTTGGCAAAAGCATCGTAGCAATCATCACGCAGATTGTTTTCATTGGGATTTTTACCGCCCGAGGAACATCCGCTTTTGCACATAAAGTAGGGTGGTGAGTTTGAGAACGCTTCAACAAAGGCGTCTTTACCGGAACATTCATAACAGGCTTTAAGGACGTTTAACTGATTCTTGTCCGCCTCATAATCATATATATAATCATCCGTCGATTCATCGTACGTCAACCAACCGGGAATCATTGAATCGGTACGGGTGATGTGCTTGTGTGTGGGATCATCACCGCCACCAATATTATAACGCATAATGTTAAGGTCAAGACCTTCGTTGCTGAAGAACAGCTTAGCGGATTTTTCGGTCAGTACAGGGGAGTAGCCCACTCTGTGCGCCCACCAACAAAGGCTTGTACCCCATCCCTGAAATATGCCGTTATTGGTTGTTGAAACGTTGTCTTTTGATACTTTTATAATATTGTTATCACTCATATCAGACACCTCACTATGATTTTATAATACAGTTTACAAAACCTTATTTCAAGCGTTTTCTGTTGAAATGCCATTCCTGAATCAATCA
>JAZRFO010000130.1:0-6090 GCA_045643685.1 Acutalibacteraceae bacterium | reverse complement strand
GGCATCAAAGAGAAAGCACAGGGAACAGAAACAGGTATTTTCCCCTGTAAAACAAAAACAGGCATTGAAGTTATGTCTGTAAACCTTCTTCTTGAAAACGACACAGACCCCGTTGTATGGCGTGGCCCCGTTATTGCCGGTGCGGTAAAACAGTTCTGGACAGACGTTATCTGGAATGATGTTGATTATATGTTTGTGGATATGCCCCCCGGAACAGGTGACGTACCCCTTACAGTATTCCAGAGCCTTCCCCTTGACGGTATTGTTATTGTAGCCTCCCCTCAGGAGCTTGTTGGTATGATTGTTGAAAAGGCAGTTAAAATGGCCGGTCTTATGAACATACCCGTTATTGCTCTTGCAGAAAATATGGCTTATTTCCTTTGCCCCGATTGTGGTAAAAAGCACAGCATTTTCGGTGAAAGCCATATTGATGAAATTGCAAAGGCATATAATGTTGACACCGTTGCAAAAATCCCCTTTAATAACAAACTTGCAGCAGCAGTTGACGCAGGTGCAATCGAACTTTTCGAGGGCGACTGGTTGGATGCAGTTGCAGAAAAAATCGAAAAACTTTGATTATAAAAAGGCTGCCGAACTTCTCGACAGTCTTTTTTGAAAGGTATTATGAAAAAGAAAATCTTATTGCTCGACCTTGATAACACCCTTATTGATTTTAACGAATGCGCTCGTCAATCCATTATCAACGCATTCGGTAAATTGGGTTTTACATATACCGAAAAAGTCTTTGAAACCTTTATTGAAGAAAATATAAAGATATGGAAAAGACTCGAAAAGGGTGAAATAACGAAACCACAACTCCGTGCAGACAGGTGGAATATAATCCTCGGTAAATTGGGCATTGATTTTGACGGCACTATTTTAGAGGAAATGTTTGAAAACGGTGTTGCAAACCACGCCTGTCCCGTTGAGGGTGCTTATGATTTGCTTGACTATCTTCAGGGCAAATATAAGCTTTACATAGTTTCAAACGGCTTCAGATTCGTTCAGGAAAGCAGATTGAAAATAGGCGATTTTGAAAAATACTTTGATGGAATTTTTGTTTCGGAGGACATAGGAATACCCAAACCTGCAAGGGAGTTTTTTGACTATTGCTTCGAAAACCTCGGATACCCACCTAAGGAAGACACTGTACTAATAGGCGATAGCCTTTCAGCAGACATTATGGGCGGTGTAAACTATGGAATAGACACAATATGGTTTAATAAAAATGGTGACACATTACCCCAAGCCCTTAGCCCCACCCACACCGTAAGCACACTTAAGGAAATTCATACTATATTATAAAAAAGACTCTTAAGGCAAAACCTTAAGAGTCTTTCACTTTTAATAATCTATTTTATATGTACCATCAACGTAAACAACCGTATACGCATAATCGCCACAATCGTCAAGCGTGGGAGCGCCTGCTTTCCCCCTAACCACATATTTACCCGGTTCCAACTCTTCGATAGTTACCGTTTCTTCATACACGCTATAAAAGCCCACAAATTCATTTGGCATACAATATATTTTGCCATTTGCTTCAAACCATTGACCCTCGTACATTAACACCGACGAGTCGCTGTTTGGTTGTGCAACCATAAACACATTATCGATATACTCGTCCGTAAAATCTACGGATAAAGCCTCCTTTAAATCAGCCTTGGTTTTTACGCCCGAAACAGAGCCGCAGGCTATTGTCCAACCTTCGCCGTTCATATCGTAATCATAAACGTCATTATAATCCATCATACCATAGCCGCCGAAATAGTTGCACATAAAACCGCTTGCTGTGTAAGCGTTATCGATAAGTTCAAAGGCTCTATCCCTTGTGAGCTCGGGATATTGGGGTGCAATTGCTATTTCCAATGTGACGGTTTCACCCTTGTAATATTCACCCTCAGAATGTGAGCAAGATATAACTGTGCCCTCGGGGTAATCGCTTGTTTCGGTATATGTAACCTCGCAGATGAAGCCCTGTGCCTCAAGATTATCAATAGCATCCGCTTCGGTAAGTCCCTCAAGGTAAGGAACGTATCCGTAATTGTTCTCGGTTACCTCTTCGTAATCAAAGCCATCATCATAATAGTCATCATAATAGCCGTCCTCATAGGGTGCAGGTGATACAACACCTGACTCCACTTTTCCGAAACCAATTCCGCTAACAGGAACTGTAAGACCAAAAACAGCCATAATCGCAAATGCGCCAACACCAAGAACACCAATAAGTGCAATAACGCCAAGGATAGCACCTATAACAACACCGGCTCCGCCTTTTTTAGGTTCAACTGTTGTTGCCTTCCAAAGGGCAATGGTATCAAGCATTTTTTCGTATTCGTATGTTACGTCCTCATTGGCGTAATTACCCAGACTTACGGCAACCTTAAACCAATATGCCGACTCTCTTAATGCATCAACACAACGCTCGTCATTATTATCTTTTAATTCATACGCAAGGTTTTCGTAGTATTCTTTAAGGATGCGTGTAGCTTCAAAGTTACCCGATTTTGCTGCACCCTTAACTAAATCAACAAATTCCTGTTCGCTATATGACTTAACATAATAAGCGTAATGAAGCATAGCCTGATGATATCCGCCGTAAGCAGAAATGCGCAACATTTCTACCGCTTCTTCGTCATTATGGCCATGCGAATTCATAAGTTCACGCGCATAAATATACGATGCATAAATGTTGCCGCCCTGTGCCATTACCTTGATTTCATCAAGGGTTTCATCGCCTTTGATACCGCTTCTCAATTTATCTAGTTCTGTATTATTAGCGGCAAAACCATAAGCAGAAACATTTTCCGTTGCGAATTTTTCCTGTTCTCTGCTGAAATCCTTGTACTCGGGAGTTCTGTATAAAGCGAAAGTATTTGCTTTTTCCCATCTTAAATACTTTACATAAACGAATAAATCAAATATTCCGAATGTTACAACTGAAAGCAAGCCCCAAAGTATCATTCTACCAAACAGACTTCCGCCAGAACCCTTGAAAACCAAAGGACTTCCACCGATTACGGTGTTTTCGGCCTTCCATCTTTCCAACATAACCATAGCAAAGGGCATACCTATGCCAAAGGTTACAACAGAAAGCAATACAAAAAGCACGTAATAGCCGAACCAACCGCCTGCGCCACCTGTAAACTGACTTGCATTTTCATCAGGATCGTCTGCGTAAACCGTATGGCTTACTTTCCACTTCTCGATACTTAAACCAAACCAGATACTATATATACCAAAGGTGATAACACTTAAAAATATACCAAGAATATACTTTCCAAAAAGCTGACCGCCCGTACCTGTAAATTTAAGTCTTCTGCCATTTACTACCGTGTGATTAATTTTCCAACGCTCCATCATACAGATGGCCCAGGGTACCGCTATACCCAAAGAGAAAACCGACATCAGGCAATACAAAATCTGATGGCCTATGTAACCGAAAAACCCGCCATCAAAATAAGATTTCTGTTCACCTGAGATACCACTATCTCCCACAGGTGTAAGGTCTCCACTGTCTTTTTTGCGAGTTGCAAGAGCCACAATAAGCGCTACAATTCCGCCTATAACCAAAAGCGCTACTGCCGCGAATATTATAATGCCTAAAATACTGTAACTCATTCTCATCATAAAACCACCTCATTACCCATATTATAACTTCAAATTACCATATCATTTTTTTACTGTCAATATCAAAAAGGAATTATTAATCACAAATATCCTCAAATTGTGCTCTAATAACCTTTTCAATATCTGCAACTGCAATTTCCACCTGAAGCCCTATTTTACCTGCGCTGAAATATATTTTATCAGAATTTTTTGCAGATATATCAATTGTAGTAGGAAAAGCCTTTTTCATTCCAACAGGTGAGCATCCGCCGTGAACATATCCCGTAAGGGGCAAAAGTTCTTTTGACTTAATCATTTCGATACTTTTTTCGCCCACCGACTTTGCCGCCTTTTTAAGGTTCAATTCCTTGCACACAGGGACAAGGAATACGTAATATTGCTTGGATTTACCCACTGTTACCAGGGTTTTAAATACCTTTTCGGGGTCTTCGCCTAAAGTTTTAGCTACGTCCTCCCCTGCTATTGCACCGCTATCAGTATAATCGTGAACTATATAATCAATTTTCTTTTGGTCAAGAATACGCATTGCGTTTGTTTTTTCCTGTTTTGCCATATCAATCACCATAAATAAGATAATCTGTATTTTCTTCGCTGTACTCAACCTGTTTAGACCAGTTTTTTAAATTTTCTATTCTGTCTTTTAGGGTGAGTATACCTTTGTCGCAATATGTTTTTATATCGCAAAGCTCAATAAATTTAACGCTTTCAAGACAGAAACAAATTCTCGAAAGCACGTCACCATCAAATGCCGCCTTGGTAAGATGGCGATAGAATATATATGCAAGAATTTTCGGGTAAAGCTTATCATATTTATAGTGCTCTTTAAACTCGTTTCGTTTAATGGAGTACAGATCAAAATTATCCTGCAAATCCTTAATATACGCCACCCAATTATCATCAATGGGCTCCGTATTGTAATACGCCTCAACAATTTCCTTGTTGTTTCTTAAAGGCAATTCTTCATCACAGAAAGACTGCGCCAAAAGGCAGACTTTCTCTAATTTTTCATAGAAAGTTTTATCCGCAGAGAAAAGAACATCAAAAAACTTTTCTCTCAAGGCACTTATAAATATGTAACTGTCAGAAATAACCGTATCTTCTTTAGTTTCAAGTACAATTGGTTGGTGGTCATTCGTTTCAACAAGTGCAAACTTATTTCCATCAGAAAGTAAAATTCTGCAGACTTCCTCACAGGAAAGTCCTAAGCCCCACTCCGTTACACCGGGAAACCACTCGTAAAAACGAGGGTGGTTTTTGCATATATCACAAATTGCATCTTCACCGCAACCGATAATTATTCTGCAAAGATTTTGCTCATTTAAAAATGGGCAACGGTCATTTTCACCTAAAACGAAGCATTTACTACCGTCTTCGGAAGTGGTTATTTTACTACGGATTTCATCACCCAAAGTCCCTGTAAGTTTACTGTATTTTTCGAAAGTATTTTCATCAACATCAATTTCCCAACCGATGCAACAATTATCAGTACACACTGATGCAATACATTTAAAATCATCATAAAATGAGGGTTTAATGTAAATCAATTTTTATCACCCGTTATTTCAATAACATAAATCTTTTGATTTTCGTAGCGGAATTTCACTTGAAAATCCGAGAAACTCAAACCGTAAACGCGGTTCTCATCATCCTGATAAGATGGTCTGGGGTCAAGGCTCAAAATCTCCGATAGCATTTCAATCTGCTCGTCAGAAAGGCATTTTTTTGCATTTTCACAAAATACGACATCCAGAAAATCGTCTTTATGCTCCTCGGAAAATCCGCCAACTGCATCCTCAATGCAATCCACGTAAGGTAAATATGGTTTTATATCATAAATAGGCGTACCATCCGAAAGGTCAGCACCCGATACCACAATATTTATTCCTTCGCTTGTTTTTATAATGCCTTCGAGTTTAACCACAGAAAGACCTAAACCATTGGGACGAAAAGGTGAACGAGTCGCAAATACTCCTACCCTTTTATTACCACCTAATCGAGGTGGTCTTACAGTTGGTGACCATTGACCATTGTTCTTCGAAAATCCCCATACAAGCCAGAGGTGTGAATATTGCTCAATACCACGTATTATATTTTCATCGGTAAAACCTTCACAAAACTCTATTTCAGATTTAACCGATGGCACAAGACCGCTCTGACGAGGCACACCGAATTTCTCTTTATAAGCATTCTTAATATATGCCACAGGCTTTATTGTAATTTCGTCCATAGTATCACCACCAAAATTAAGTTTAGCATAAAGGGAAAGGATAGTCAATTTAATTAGTAATGAGGGATTTCGGGGCGCAACGCGCCCCTCAATTTTGCATTTTACATTAAAAACGCTCCTTGCCGTAGCAAGGAGCTTTTTAATCTTAGTATTTTGTTCTCTCTGTATAACCTGTGTGAAGGATATGATGAGCCTTGTGGCTTCCGGGTTCACCGAAGAATTCATCATAAATA
>JAZRFO010000129.1:0-25658 GCA_045643685.1 Acutalibacteraceae bacterium | reverse complement strand
TACTGAACATCCCATAAGCTTTGACGTTACCGGAAAAGACATAATTCTTGTTGATGATGTTTTATTTACCGGCAGAACAGTAAGAGCGGCAATTGAGGCAATATTCAGTTTAGGCAGACCTTCAAGCATTCAACTTGCAATTCTTGTTGACAGAGGTCATAGGGAATTACCCTTCAGAGCAGATTACGTAGGTAAAAACGTTCCTACAGCTACAACGGAGTTAATATCTGTTCTTCTCCCTGAAACAGTTGGTTGCACATCCGTAAAATTATACAGTCTATAATGGTTATAAGCCGCAAGGCTATAATATAAAAATACTGTGGAGGTTATTTTATGAAGTTGGTTTACAATGTAAATGACAAACCAAAATTTGCTCAACTTTTAATTTTCGCCTTTCAGCAATTACTTGCTATTATGGCAGCAACAATTGCAGTTCCTGCAATTATAGGTAATGGTATGTCGGCTTCTGCCGCATTATTTGGCGCCGGTGCAGGTACAATTGTTTATCAGTTATTCACAAAATTCAAGAGCCCTGTTTTCCTTGGTTCATCTTTTGCATTTATCGGTTCAATGTTTGCTGCCTTCGCAGGTGCAGCAAGTGCCGCAAAAGGCTTCTTAGGAATTATCTTAGGCGCAATTTTTGCAGGTCTTGTTTATGTAATTATCGCAATAGTTGTTAAAATTGCAGGCGTTAACTGGATTAACAAGCTTATGCCCCCTGTTGTAATCGGACCAACAGTTGCTCTTATTGGTCTTTCACTTGCAAGTGCAGCAGTTAAGGATGCAGTTAGCTATGCTCCTCAGGATGGCAATGGCTCATTTATAATGACAACCAACGTATGGCTTTCACTTATATGTGCCCTGGTTACATTAATAGTTGTAACTTTATGTTCAACATACGGCAAAAAAATGACAAAACTTATCCCGTTTATTATCGGTATCTTGTCAGGTTATGCTGTAGCGGGTATTTTTACAATAATTGGTATTGTTTTAAACAAAGAAGCTTTCATTGTTCTTGACCTTGCCCCCTTCCAGGCACTCGTAGAAAATGGTGTTCAGTTATCAACATTCGTTAAAGTTCCTGATTTTGCATTCTTGAAAGCATTCGATGCAATCAAAGAACTTGACTCCACATATATTACGACAGTTGCTGTTGCTTATATCCCCGTTGCTTTTGTTGTTTTTGCAGAACATATCGCAGACCACAAAAACCTTTCTTCCATTATTGAAAAAGACCTTCTTGAAGAGCCCGGTCTTTCAAGAACCCTTCTCGGTGACGGTGTTGGTTCAATCGTTGGTGCATTATTCGGTGGATGTCCCAACACAACTTATGGTGAATCTGTTGGTTGTGTAGCTATTACAAGAAATGCTTCTGTTACAACAATAACCTGTACAGCAATTATTGCTATTCTTATATCGTTCCTTTCACCTTTCGTTGCTTTCCTTGATTCAATCCCGGGTTGTGTAATGGGTGGCGTATGTATAACTCTTTATGGCTTCATCGCAGTTTCCGGTCTCAAGATGATTCAGAAGGTTGATTTGGAAAAGAGTTCAAATCTTTTCACAGTTTCAGTTATTCTTATTACAGGTATTGGTGGTCTTGCTCTTGCAATCGGCAAGGTTACAATTACAGCTATAGCTTGTGCACTTATACTTGGTATCATTGTTAACTTTATCCTTTCAAGAAAAAAAGATGATGAAGAAATCGAATAATTGACAGTACACAATATTTATTATATAATTAAATAAACTTAACAAGGCATTACGCAAAAGCGTAGTGCCTTTGTTGTAAAGGAAGATGAATTATGATTTACAATATTGAAAACAAAGATTTTTCACTTGCAGTAAAAGAGATGGGAGCAGAGCTTAACTCCTTTAAATCTAAAAAAACAGGATTTGAATTTATCTGGTGCGGCAATACAGATATCTGGTATGGCCAATCCCCTATTCTTTTCCCCATTATCGGCAGACTTCTTGACGATAAATACAGACTTGATGGTAAGGAATACACAATGCCCAAACATGGTATTGCAAGAAAGAAACCCTTCAAATTAATTGAGCAAACCGAAAACTCTCTTAAATTTATTCAGTCCGATGATGCTGAATCATTAGAGGCATATCCCTATCATTTTGATTTACTTGTAGAATTTAAAATCACTGAAAACGGATTAAGCGTTACTCATACAGTTGTAAACAAAAATGATTGTGTAATGTACTATTCTTTTGGTGCTCACCCCGGATTTAACTGCGAAATCGGTGATTACCTTGAAATGTCAGATGATACAGAGCTTCTTACAGAAAGAATTGACCACGAATCAATTCTTATTGAAGAGAAATTCCCTGTTAAAATGGACGGCAACAAAATTGTTTTAACTCCCGACATTTTTAATGATGATGCATTGATTTTAAGTGATTTCAAATCAAAAAATATTAAAATCAAAAGTAATAATCACAACCGCGTAGTAAGCTTCAACTTTGACTCACCTTTCCTTGGCATCTGGGCTAAACCCAACGCCCCCTACGTTTGTCTTGAACCCTGGTGGGGAGTTAATGATAATTATGACAAGAAAGATGACCTTTCACAAAAACGTGGTATTATGGCTCTTAATCCCAAAGAGGAAAAAAGTTTCAATTGGAATATCGAGATTTGTGAATAAATTACAGTTGACTACAACTTAATAATAAGATAAAATATATTTGTAAAACACGAAAGGCAATGGTGAATACTATGGCAGATAATTTTGAAAACAACGAATACGGCGCAGACCTTGTAACGGTCGTTGACGAAAACGGTGTACAACACACATTTGAAGAACTCGACAGAATTGAAACTGATGAAGGTCGTTTTATCGCACTTCTCCCTGTTTACGCAGAAGCAGAAGAAATCCTTGATGATGACGGCGAATTAATTATACTTTCAGTTGTTGAAGACGAAGATGGTGAGATTTATCTTGAACCCATCGAAGACGATAAACTTTTCAATAAAATCGGTGAGCTTTTTGAAGAAAGACTTGCAGATTATTTTGAGTTTGATGAGGAATAATTGATTATTATTAATCCATAATATTATTCCTGCGGTGTTCGATAAATGCGACTAATACTAACCCTATGACAAATAAAAGGGAGTCCAACTTCCGCGGCGGATTGCAGACCTCCCGTCTATGACGGACGAAGGGAGCGTGAACCCGTAGAGAGGACACCCACCTGCTGAAAGCAGGTTACTATTATCGCATCCGGCACGGCGGGGCTAAAAAAAATTACACGGAGCTTTTAGCTCCGTGTTTTATATTTTTATAAATAAAAAGGAGTGTCAATTGACACTCCTTAAATTATTATTTGTTTGCGTCAGCTTCAACACGTTCTTGGTAAGCTTTTCTAGCGATTGCTGCCTGAGCTTCCATTTCAGCAATTTCTTCCTTACGTCTTGCAATTCTTTCAACGTATTCAGAAACGTCAGTGTATTTAACAGGAACATTCTGTTTCTTAATGAGAACGTTAACAAGGATAATAATAGCGAAACCTAAAATAACAAGGAAACCGCCAATACCAATGCTACCAGAGTACATTTCACCGAAAGTTTTGGTAAGCTGATTGTTGAAAATCAAGAAAGAAACGATACTAAGAACTGTGAAAACAATACCACAAGTGGAAAGTGTTATGTTACGCTTGAACCCTTTGGGTGAACAGGAAACTGCATCGAAGGGAATGTTAAGTATCGCAAATACCGCAGCTAAAAGAATGAATATAATTGCGGCGGCATAGAAAATGAACGCAACTCTTGTTAAATCAGAGCCTGTAATCATATCAATAAGAATATCAAACTTAAGGTTCATTATGATATCCATAACAACATTAAGAATTGAGATGTCTTTGTCAATAGTGTTCCAAGGCATATTAACGTTAACACTTGCCAAAGGAAGGAACATAACACCAATGGGAATCAAGAAAGAAATAAGTCTTACGATTGAAAGTTTAGTACCAACAAAAGCAAACTTGATTCTATCAATCTTGGGCTGCATTTTAATATGTTCTTCTTCAGCCTTGTCAGCATCAAGAGCCAATCTTTCCTGCTGATTGTAGTATAAAAGGTTAACACCACATTTGGGGCATTCGGCCTTTATATCTATCATTCTGAGTTTGTATCCACATTTAGGACAGTTAGCCATAATATCTCCTACCTATCAATAGAAATAATAACATCTATTGAAGTATTATAACATACTATTTTTATATTTTCAATAAAAATAAAATAATTTAAACTAATTTTTAGTTAAAACACTACATTATTTCTTTGAAATAGCAATTTTAGCCTTTTCAACAATATTTTTTGCATCAAGACCAAAGCAATGAAGAAGATCTACTGCAGGACCGGATTTACCGAATGTATCCTCAACACCAACCTTAACAACAGGTACAGGATACTCGCCGCAAACTGCATCACAAACTGCATCACCAAGACCGCCGATAACATTATGTTCTTCAGCAGTAACAATGCAACCTGTCTTCTTAGCAGCTGCAACAACCGCATCTTTATCAAGAGGTTTAATTGTATGCATATTGATAAGCTCAACAGAGATACCTTCTGCTTCAAGAGTTTTAGCAGCTTCAATAGCCTCATTAACCATAAGACCTGTTGCAATAATTGTAACGTCTGTACCCTCTTTAAGTGTCACTGCTTTACCAATTTCGAATTTATAATCTTCATCAAAAATTCTCGGAACTGCAAGTCTGCCGAAACGCATATAAACAGGGCCGTCCATTTCTGCAGCAGCAAGAACTGCGGCACGTGCTTCAATATCATCTGCAGGGTTAATAATAACCATACCGGGAATTGAACGCATCAAAGCGATATCTTCGCAACACTGGTGACTCGCGCCATCTTCACCAACAGAAATACCTGCGTGAGTTGCACCGATTTTAACATTAAGATGAGGATAACCGATAGTGTTTCTTACCTGCTCAAAAGCTCTACCTGCGGAGAACATAGCAAATGAACTTGCAAAAACTGTATAACCTGTTGTAGCAAGACCTGCGGCAACACCCATCATATTTGATTCAGCGATACCTGTATCAAAGAACCTGTCAGGGAAAGCCTTTTTGAAGCCACCTGTTTTTGTAGCAGCGGCAAGGTCCGCATCAAGAACAACAACGTTAGGGTTCTTTTCGCCTAATTCAACGAGAGCTTTACCATAAGCATCACGTGTAGCAACTTTAATTACATCTGCCATTTTTTAGCCCTCCAATCCATTAAGAACTTCGTTAAGTTCATTCATAGCAATTTCATACTGTTCTGCATTAGGTGCAGCACCATGCCAGTTAACCTGATTTTCCATAAAGGAAACGCCCTTGCCCTTAACTGTTTTTGCAACAATTGCAGTGGGCATACCCTTGCATTCACGAGCTGCATTGAGAGCGTTTTCAATGTCATCGAATGAATGACCGTCGATTTCAATTACATTCCAACCGAAAGCTGCAAACTTTACAGGAATGGGATAAGGTGAGTTAACTTCTTCAACGGTGCCGTCAATCTGAAGATTGTTGTTATCAACAAATGCAACAAGGTTATCTAATTTTTTAGCGGCGGCATACATTGCGGCTTCCCAAACCTGACCTTCTTCAATTTCACCGTCACCGAGAATTGAATATACGCGGAAATCAGCATTCTGAAGTTTTGCGCCGAGTGCCATACCACAAGCAGCAGAAATACCCTGACCTAAAGAACCTGTACTGATATCAATACCGGGAAGGCATTTCATGCTGGGATGACCCTGAAGTCTTGAATCAATTTTACGAAGAGTTTTGAGTTCCTCAACAGGGAAATAGCCTCTCTGCGCCATTACTGAATAAAGTGCAGGTGCGGCATGACCTTTTGAAAGAACAAATCTGTCTCTTTCAGGCATAGCGGGATTTGCGGGGTCAATATTCATTTCCTTAAAATAAAGGTAAGAAATAATGTCCGCAATGGAAAGTGAACCACCGGGATGACCTGATTTGGCATTGAAAGTACCCTCAATAATGCCCTTACGGACATTACAGGCAACTTTAGCCAATTCTTTTTTGGCAACAACGTCCATAAATAAACCTCCGTTTATAAAATATAATTTTTTTCTAAGTAATTTATAAAATCAGCAACTGCACCATTGTTGCAATGACAAGCAACATATTCGCATATCTCTTTGATATCGTCAGGAGCCTGTCCGCAACAAGCGGGATGGTTTACCGTTTTTAACATATCAACATCATTATAATAATCACCGATTGCAGCAACATTCTCTTTTGAAATCTTAAGAATATCAGCAAGTTTACTAACCCCTGTACCTTTGTTAACACCTCTGTTAACAATCTCCAAGGTATAGGGAGATGTTAAAAAGCAATCGAAATAATCACTATACTGTGTTTTAATCAAGCTTTGGATTTTTCTTACAAGCTTACGTGTACCAAAAAACGAAGCTTTACCCCATACGCCACTTGGTAAATCTTCCGTTTTCTTGCAAAATTTGTGATTGAGTTTATCAATTTTTGAAACAACCCAACCGTAAAAACAAGTCCTTGTTACAAGGTAAATCATATCAGTACCAAAGACTGTTAATTCCAAAGTTTTATATTGTGAAAAAATATCAAGAATTATTTTCTCGCCCTCAGTTGAAATCGGGTTAAAATAAGTAATTTCAGAAGTAGCGAAATCATATATTCCTGCCCCATTCAAAAAAATTGCAGGGGTTTTTACACCTAATTTATTGTAGTGAATTGACAATGACTGAAGGTTTCTTCCTGAACACAAAGTAAAATTACCACCGTTATTCACATAACGTTCAATAGCAACCTTATTTACTTCAGGTAATTTCATTGATTTATCATTGAGTGTACCGTCAATATCAGAAACCAACAACCATTGGGAATATGCATTTTTCATTAAGATATTCTCCTGAGAAAATCTTTAAAATAATCTGGTAAATCCGTTGTAAACTCAAGATACTCCCCTGTTACAGGATGAACAAAGCCGATTGTTGAAGCATTAAGGCACTGCCCCTGTAAACCGTAAGTTTTTTTAGGATTTCCATAAACAACATCACCCGCTACAGGGGTACCTCTGTATGCCATATGGACTCTTATTTGGTGGGTTCTGCCTGTTTCAAGCTTAACCTTTAAGAATGTAAATCCATTGTATCTTTCAAGTACCTCAAAATGCGTAACAGCATTTTTAGAGTTTTTATCAGTAACCGCCTGTTTTTTGCGGTCCTTAGGGTGTCTGCCTATGGGAGCATCAATTGTCCCTGTTTCATCTTTGATATTACCAACAACAACTGTATTGTACACCCTTGTAAAGCTATGTTCCTTGATCTGTTCTGCAAGTCCTTTGTGGGCAACATCATTTTTAGCAACAACGAGCAAACCACTGGTATCTTTATCAATTCTATGTACTATACCAGGTCTTATAACCCCATTTATGCCAGAAAGTGAATCACCACAATGATACAACAATGCATTAACAAGCGTACCACTATAATTTCCTGCAGCTGGATGCACTACCATTCCTTTTGGTTTGTTTACTACAAGCAAATGCTCGTCTTCGTACACAATATCAAGAGGAATATTTTCGGCTTCAACAGACAGATTTGTAGGCTCAGGAATCTCAAGCGTTATAACGTCGCCACTTTTTACAGTGTATTTTTTATTACTGATAACACCGTTTACAAGTATATCTCCTGACTCAATAAGTTGTTGAGCACTATTGCGTGAAAGTTCCACACAAAGTAAGGTAATAGCTTTATCCAAACGGCTACCCGCAATATCATCGGTTACTAAAAATTCATTCTGTTCCATTATTACTCTCCGTATTTTCAACAGATTCCGCAGAAACAGCGACACCATCTTGGCGTTTGGTTTTTCCCATCTTAACATCTTTAACGAAATCGTGGATAAGATATCCGATTATTAAAAATGCGCTGACAGTAATAAGACAATCGGCAAAATTAAAAACAGCAAAATTCACGAATGTTGGTTCGATAAAGTCAATAACATAGCCCAGGCGAATTCTATCAATAATATTACCTATACCGCCTGAAATCATAAGAACAAGGCAAACATTCAAAAACTTTGATCTATTCTTATTTGTTGCTAATAAAAAGATGGCACCAACTAATAAAAGAACTGAAAATATTGTCAAGGGAATTGTATGGTTTGAAAATGAGCCAAAAACTGCACCTGTATTTTCAACATACCTGAATCTCAAAACACCTTCAATTACAGTAAAATATTCATTATTTGAAAGATATTCAACTGCAAGGTACTTCAAAAACTGGTCTGCACCAACAAGTATAGCAGATACAATTATAGCTATAACAACAAACATAAGCTAACTCCTGACTTTTATTTCCACTTACCGAAAAAGCCTTTTTTCTTAGGTTTTTCATCCTCATCATCAGTACTGATACTTTCAATAGTATCAAAGAATGATGTACTGCTTTCGAAACTATCTTTAACAGAAACTTCTTCTTTATCAGAAAGTTCGTTTTCAACTACAGGTTCATCGGGTGTTTTTTCAAGTTCATCACCACTAACAACATCTTCAAAACCGTCGAATTGTAAATCATTGGTAGTTACGTTAAAACCCCTTGTAATAGGTATATCAGCAGGTGTAGAGCTTATAGCGGGTACATCTGGTTCTTCATTCGTAACATTTGAAGAAAAATCTTCATTTCTTTCCTCTGTTTCAAATTCAAAAGGAGCTTCATCTACTGATGTAACTTCGTCTTCATCAACATCAGGTTCAGTTACTTCAACATAGTCAATAACGATGTTTTCTGTTTCTTCGCAAACAACATCTTCTTCAAAAGCATTTTCAATTTTGGTCATATCAACTTCTTCTGCTACAGGAAGATTTTCTATTTTAGAGGCTTCCTCTACTGCCATTTCAGGAAGTTTAGAAATCATTTCAATATGTGCTTTGTACTGTGCAAGAATTGATGCTCTGAACTCAGCAACCTCTTTTTTAAGCATTTCGTAATGAAGTGATTCACTTGTAACTGTTCTGTTTGCGGCACCCATTGCGTCGCTCGCACTATCGTTAGCGGCAATGAGTATTCCGTGTGCTTTTTCTTTTGCTTTATTTAAGATTTCCTCGGCTTTATCACGAGCCATGGACATAAGTAAATCAGAGTCGGCAATAGCCTGTTTTTCCGCATCTTCCTTAATAATCTGTGCTTCACCTTTTGCAGCTGCAAGAAGTGCCTCTGCTTCCAACTTAGCATCTTCAGAAGCCGCCTGAGCGTCACGAACAATAATGTCCGCAGCTTTCTGTGCACTTAAAACAGCCTGTTTGATATCAACTTCATCTTTTTTATAATGTTCAAGTCTGTCTGCAAGAAGGCTTACTCGTTTAATAAGTTCACTGTTCTCACGATACATTCTTTCGTAACTGATAAGAACTTCTGCAAAAAAGGCATCCACATCCTCAGCCTTATAAGCGTTACGACCTGCAGATTTGAACTCATACTCTCTGAGTTGAGATGGAGTCATCATAATACATTCCCCGTTTCCACTGAATTAATAATTAAAAGAATACACCTGTGCTCTCAAGTTCATCAAGAAGGTCACCGGAAACATTAACATTATAAGGTGTGATAATGTATGTGTTTGTTGAAACCTTTTTGAGCTGACCACCATTGGCATAAGCAACACCATTAAGAAGGTCAATAAGTCGTCTTGCAACATCCTTGCTTGCTGCTTCAAGGTTAAGAACAACAGTTCTTTTTTCATTAAGGTGATCGGCGATTGCGCGAGCATCCTCAAATTTATCAGGTTTAACAAGAACCACCTGGAGCATTGCTGTTGTACGGATATCAACTACCCTGCTAGGGTCGCTTGAATATGTGGTTTGTCTTCTGGAGCGAGTAGAAACTCTGGGAGTTTCGCTTTCATAATCACGCACGGATGAAAAAGAAGTGGTTTCAAAACCTTCTTCGTTATTTTCCTCTGTTGCCTCATCATAATCATCATCTGAAGCATTAATTAATTTTTTGAATAAATCTGTAAATGCCATAATAAAAACCTCCAATTATTTATAAATACGGGCACCAAAAATAGATGACCCAATTCTTACCAGATTCGAACCGTGAATTATAGCTTCTTTATAATCACCGGACATTCCCATAGAGAGAATATTAAAATCAAAGTTAGCGTAATTTCCTTCTTTGATTTCATTATAAAAATCACTCATTGCAGCAAAATATTTTTCTGC
The DNA here is from genome assembly GCA_045643685.1 of Acutalibacteraceae bacterium. Taxonomy (GTDB): domain Bacteria; phylum Bacillota; class Clostridia; order Oscillospirales; family Acutalibacteraceae; genus DTU089. Next base: position 15,418 of record JAZRFO010000129.1, on the reverse strand, counting down.
TTCTGCAGGAGCATCACATATAGGTGGTATGGTCATAAGACCCTTAACCTTTATGGATGGTAACTCAGAAATTTCACACAACGACTCCACAAAAGCGCCTTTGTCAAAGCCCGTTTTACTATCCTCGTCACCTATATTTATTTCAAGCAAAACATCCATCGTTTTATTGATTTTTGTAGCTTCATCTGAAATAACTTTCGCAAGCTTAAAACTGTCAACAGACTGAATCATATCAACAAACGGAATAATCTTTTTAACTTTATTGGTCTGAAGATGACCGATAAGATGTTTCTCAACACCTTCGAGTTTCAAATCCTCTTTTTTAGAAAGAAATTCCTGAACCTTGTTTTCACCTATTAAATCAATTCCGCAATCAGTAATAGCAAAATTAATGTACTTGACGTCAACAGTTTTTGTAACTGCCATTAACCTTACGTCCTCAGGTTTACGACCTGATTGAATGGCTGCCTCGTTGATTTCATCACGAATTCTTTTTAAGTTTTCGGAAATTGAAATAAATCTTTCATCACACAAGTTTGTTGTCATACAGTTCAACTCCCTTCGTAACAACTTTATCGTAAAGCTTAATATAATCGGATTCTCCCTCGGGATTATCAACAAGGGTGTAACTGTCCGTAGAGTGAACAATATGGATTTTGCGGAATCCCAACAGATTACCTCTTACAACATATACGCCCTTAACACCATCAACTGTACGTATGGCGGAATTAGGTATTTTATAACCCTCGTATTCCTCGGTAATTATCTGGACATCTTCTATGCGTAAATCTGCAAGACTGTCATTCATAAGGTCACAGGATAAAATCAATAGGGTTTTATCCCCTGTCCTGTCGCCGATTTTATATAGATTTACAGGTAATTTCTCAATACCCTGATAAGGGAAATTAACGTATATCTGTTTATTGTATGAAAGGTTTACCGTATCCTCCGTATCAACAGAGCAAACAATATACCATTTAAAGGATTCAACAACACGACCGATAACGTCATTGGAAATCGATGATGGATTTGAATTAATTGCTTTTTCTACCTTTTCGGGTGTTAGTTCATCGATTTTTGTAAAATCAATAGTATTTTCGTAGCCATCCGCACCACTTATAAAATAACCGGGAGTATCACTTTTTATTTCAGTATAGGTATATTTAACACTCTGAAGTTGTACCAATTCATTTTTCAAATTCGCAAGTTCCTCAGTAAAATCAAGTTCTTCACCAATTGCAATTTGTTTACCGGTCAAGGAATCGCGATAAGTATTAGCAAATTCAATAGCATCCTTGTAGTTATTGTTATCACGACATTCAAGATAGTCAACTAACTCATCATCTATTTTTTGATTCAATGTACTTATATTAAGCGTCTGTAAGTTGGCTTGTCCTGATAATTCCTCATAATGCTCAATGTTTTTTTGTAATTCACTGATTTTAAGATAAGAAACTGCATCCTCTGAAGAAGCGAACACCATTGAAACCGTGTCACCTCTGGCTACTCTTTCGCCATTCTCAGCAAAAGATACGGTTGTACCCTTTACGTCATTGGAAATGAAATGTTCATCACGAATTACGAAACCTGTGGTATCAATAGTTTTATAAACCGTTTCATTTAAAGCAAACTGAGTTTCAATCTCGGCTTTTGAGAAAAGTACAGCCTGATAAATAACATAAGAAGCAACAATACATAAAGCGACAACTACGGCAATTATTTTGAATTTAAAGTTATTCTTTTTCAAGTCGCTTCACCTTCTAAAAATTTATTTATCAAATCGTTTACCTTCGGTAGAATATCTCCGCCATTTAGGTCAGGATAAAACCAATGAATTTCGGGGTTCCGCCTAAACCAGGTCAACTGACGTTTAGCATAACGCCTTGTGCTACGTTTAAGTTGTTCAACACACTCATCAAGGGATTTTTCATTATCAAGATACGGTTTCAATTCTTTGCAACCAATAGAATTAAAAGATGTCTTTGAGGGATTACTTTCAAAAAAACTCCTTGCTTCATCAAGAAGACCTTTTTCAAGCATTAAATCAACCCTGAGATTAATTCGGTCATATAGTTTTTCTCGGTCATCATACGAGATGCCGATATACAATGCCTCAATATCAGACTCGACTTTATGGGAGTCAATAGTCTGCTGAGTAATAGTCTTACCCGTGGTTTTATAAACTTCAAGAGCCCTGATAACACGCACTGTGTTATTGGGATGAATTTTCTCTGCCGCCTCGGGGTCAATTTCACAGAGCTTTTTGTGCATAAATTCTGCACCATTTTGATTTAATTCTTTAAATAATTCATCCCTGACCTCATCAGAAGATGCATCATCAATAAACTCTGTATTAGTTAAAAATGAGTCAATATAAAGACCTGTACCACCAACAATAACAGGTAACCTACCCCTTGAAACAATGTCATCAAAGACATTTCCGGCATCTTTACAGTAATTAGAAACACTGTATTTTTCGGTAACAGGAAGAAAATCTATAAGATGGTGCTTTATTCCATCCATTTCACATTCATCGGGTTTTGCGGTTGATATCTGAAGACCTTTGTAAATCTGCATTGAGTCGGCTGAAATTACTTCGCCGTTAAACTGTTTGCAAATATTAACACCAAGGGCGGTTTTACCCGAAGCGGTGGGTCCGACTACAACAACTGCTTTACGTTTCAATGAAGTTCTCCTTAAAAGTTTTTAATATCAGACAATTCTACCGAATTGTTTTTCTAATTCACGTTTTGTCATTTCCACCATAACGGGTCTGCCATGAGGACAATAACGAATATCTTTATTAGCAAGTAATACACCAACGAATTTTTCTGCTTCGTATGAGGAGGTAAAATTACCTGCCTTAACCGCCGCACGACAAGCCATCGAATGGTATATCCAATCAAGCTTCTCTGGCATTAATGTTTTAATGTTTTTAGCGAGATAACCTGCAATCTCAGTTAAAATCTCGTCAAGATTTTCATTTACTAATTCAGGTGGACAAGCACTTACTTTAACACACCTGTCGCCAAAATCAGAAACATCATAACCTGCCTTTTCGAGTATATCAAGGTTATCAAGAACTGCAGTGTATTCGTCCGCTGTAAGATTAACAGAAACAGGCATAAGCATCATTTGTGACTCGCCTTTTGCCTGAGCCCTGAATTTTTCGAATAAAATTCTTTCGTGAGCGGCATGTTTATCGATTATAACAAGTTTACCTTCAACCTCAGCCATTAAGTATGTGTTAAAAGCCTCACCGATGTATTTGTAATCGGGAATTTCAGGTTCATTTATTACAACAGTTTCTTCAACTGTTTCTTCTATTTTAATTTCCTCAACCTTAACTACAGGCTCAGGTTCTTTTTTTATTTCATTTACAGGCTCAACTACAACAGGTTCGACAATAACAGATGTTGATTTCTCAACAGTAATTTCAGTTGTTTTTACTTCCTTTTCTTCCACAATTTTGATTTGCGGTTTAAAGTACTGCTCTTTCAAAAAGTCAAACTGTTTAGGTTCAGTTTTTTCGGGAGCACTTACTTTATCTTCGCGGCCTGTAATGGGTTTTCCGAATTCTTTAATTATAAAACTACGTTCAGCTTTCGGAGCAACGGGAGTAACCTCGGAAAGTTTAAGTTGTTCGCCTTTCTGAACAGGTTCAACAAAAGCTTTCGCTTCATTAAATGTTGCCTGAGGACGTGTGAAATCTGCATTAAGTGTACCGAGTACCGTATTATAAACAGCCTCAAAAACACGTTTCTCCTCAAAAAAACGAACCTCGGTTTTTGCGGGATGAACATTAACGTCAACAGTTTCGTAGGGCATATCAAGGAAAAGTACACATCCGGGATATTTCCCTACCATAATTGAATTTTTGTAAGCGTTCTCTAATGCAGTAAGGAAAATAACACTTTTAACGTAACGTTTATTTACAAAAAATGTCTGCATTGAACGGTTTCCCCTACCTGCGGTAGGTTTTGTAACGAAACCGTGAACTTTAATACCTGAATGTTCACCATTAACAGGTAACAATTGCGAAGTAAACTCCTTACCGAAAACCGCATAAACCGCAGATTTAAGATTATCGTCACCGGGAGTCTGAAAAGCAAGCTTACCATCACGAATGAATTTAAAAGAAATATGAGGATTAGAAAGTGCAATTCGTTCAAGAACAGTAGCTATGTAGTTACCCTCCTGAACATCCTTTTTAAGAAACTTCAAACGTGCAGGAATGTTATAAAACAAATCTCTGACGATAATGGTTGTACCAACAGGTGAACCTGCATCGTCAATAAGCTTTTCTTCTCCACCTTCAATAACATATCTGGTACCAACATCAAAGCCTTGGGCAGTTGTCATAATTTCGACTTTTGAAACTGCACAAACGGATGCCAGAGCTTCACCCCTGAAACCGAGTGTTGAAATCGCATCAAGGTCGGATACTGAATTTATTTTACTTGTGGCATGACTTATAAAGGCTTTAGGAACGTCATCGCGTTCAATACCGCAACCATTATCCGTAACCCTCATATAGGTTTTACCGCCGTTTTGAATTTCAACTACAATCTTAGTTGAACCGGCATCTATGGAGTTTTCAACAAACTCCTTAATAACTGAGGAGGGACGCTCAACAACCTCGCCCGCCGCAATAAGGTCTGCAATATTCTTTGGTAAAACATTAATACGAGGCATAAAGTCCCCTCCTTTCAACAGATTAATTAAAGTGTTTTAGCATCCTTCTGAAGTTCAAACAAAACTGTCATTGCTTCAATAGGAGTTAATGTGTTTACATCAATATTTTTTAGTTTCTCAATCAAGGTATCTTTACCACTTGAAGCAAATGAAAGTTGTAAATCATCATCCTCTACAACAGAGGGTGCAGAAACATTCTGGGAAACATTAACAGGTGCCTGTGCTTCCAAAGTAGCAAGGATTTTTTTAGCATTTTCAACTACAACCTTGGGCACACCTGCAAGTTTTGCAACCTCAACACCGTAACTACCATCTGCGGGACCCTTTACAATTCGTCTGAGGAATGTAATATCATCACCGCGTTTTTTAACTGAAGTATTATAATTTTTAACACCATCAATTTTATTTTCAAGTTCTGTAAGCTCGTGATAGTGAGTTGCAAACAAAGTTTTTGCGCCGATTTTCTTTTTATCAGCGGTGTATTCGAGAACAGCTCTTGCGATACTCATACCGTCGTAAGTAGAAGTGCCTCTGCCAATCTCATCAAACACAATAAGGCTCTTGGATGTGGCGTTGTTAAGAATATCGGCAACCTCGGTCATTTCAAGCATAAAGGTTGATTGACCTGCAGCCAAGTCATCAGATGCACCGACTCTTGTGAAAATTTTATCTACAATACCGATTTTGGCATAGGAAGCGGGAACAAAGCTACCTATCTGTGCCATAAGAGTTATGATGGCGACCTGTCGCATATAAGTTGATTTACCCGCCATATTAGGACCGGTAATAATTGCGGTTCTGTTGTCGCGACAATCAAGATGAGTGTCATTGGGAACAAAAGGCGCACCGCTCAACATAAGTTCCACCACGGGGTGACGACCATTCTCAATAATAATTTCATCAGAAGTGTCAATCTCGGGTCTTACGTAGTTATTATTAACCGCCGTGTATGCTAAGGAGCAAAGAGCATCAAGTCTTGCTACTGCTCTCGCGGTGGTTCTTACACGTTCAAGTTGGTCTGCAATCTGCGAACGGATAGCAGCAAATAATTCGTACTCAATACGGACAATTCTTTCCTGAGCGCCAAGAACCTTTGACTCAAGTTCTTTAAGTTCCTGTGTAATATATCTTTCGCAATTTGTAAGCGTTTGTTTTCTTATGTAATGGTCGGGAACAAGATCTTTAAAAGAGTTGGTAACTTCAATATAGTAACCGAAAACTCTGTTATACCCGATTTTTAATTTTTTGATACCCGTTTTTTCCTGTTCAGACTGTTCAACAGCAGTTAAATAATCCTTACCGTTGTTAACTATATCGCGAAGGGTATCAAGCTCCGCATTATAGCCATCGCGAATCATACCACCCTCACGTACTGAAAGAGGAGGATTATCGCATATAGCATCAGTTATAAGTGAATTGACGTCTTGAAGTAAGTCAATATCGTCAAATACAGATACAAGCATTTTTGATTTAACATCCGAAATAGCGGATTTAATATTTGCCAACTGGTCAATAGTCTGGCTTAAGGTTTTAAGCTCCTTTGCGTTGGCACTACCATAAACAACACGGGTCATAATTCTTTCAAGGTCAAAAATATCCGAAAGATAACCCATTAAAGAATCAAGCAAAATTGTGTCGGAAGAAAGTTCTTCAACCGCATTCTGCCTCAAAATAATAGAAGAATAATTAACAAGAGGTTGCTCAACCCAAGTACGCATAAGGCGTTTACCCATAGCGGTTTTGGTGTGGTCAAGAACCCATAAAAGGCTTCCCCTCTTTTCGCGACGTATCTGAGTTTCGGTCAATTCAAGATTACGTCTTGCAGATAAATCAAGAGAAAGGAAACTGTCCTCATTATAAAAATCAACGTCGTTGATGTTTTCAAGTTCAGTTTTCTGTACGCTTTTAAGATATTCAACCGCAACACCAAAAGCGTATAAAAGTGCGGGGTTCTGTTGAAATTTATCAAACTGACCAGCTTCGTTTGAAATATGAGAAAGAACGCTTGATTTTAAAACTTCAAAATCATAATCCTTCTCATTAACAATCTGATAATCAACAGAAAGTCTGTTTTTAATAAAATCTGAAACAGATTTTATTGAAGCGGCATACTTGTTAAGAATAACCTCACTAGGTGAATAACAACCAAGTCGGTTAATAATGTACTGTGATGCGTTGTCAGTTGCACTATCAAGGTGAACCTCACCCGTTGACACATCCACAAAAGCAAGACCGCAATTTTTATCGGTAACAAAAACAGATGCAAGATAGTTGTTTTTGCTTTCATCAAGCATATTACTTTCAATTACCGTACCGGGTGTTACGATTCTTACAACATCACGTTTCACTATACCCTTAGCAGTAGCGGGGTCCTCAACCTGTTCACAGATTGCGACCTTGTATCCGCGGGAAACGAGTTTTGCAATGTAGGAATCGGCGCTGTGGAAAGGAACGCCGCACATGGGTGCGCGTTCCTCTTGACCGCAATCTCTCCCTGTGAGCACAAGTTCAAGCTCTTTGGATGCTATTTTAGCATCTTCAAAGAACATTTCATAAAAATCGCCCAAACGGAAAAACAAAAGAGTTTCCGGGTAATTCTGTTTAATTTGAAAATATTGTTCCATCATCGGAGAAAGCTTAGCCATTTTTTACCTCAGCAATTAAAATATTTTTGATTAGTGGCAACCGCCGCAGCTATCACAGCTACCGCTGCAGTGATGCTCCTGTTCAGGTGAGCAAGTAGCGGGATCCTGACCGTCTACGCAGCATGCAAGAATGCCCATAATTTCGTTCATCATCTGATCAACTGCATTTTTTGCAGTTTCGAATTTAACCATATTGCCGTTGAGCATAATCTCACGGTATTTTTCTTCGAATTCTTTTGCAAACTGTTCCATTTTAGCAGCGTCTGCTTCTTCGCCCTTAGCAGCTTCGTTCTGATAGTTAAGCTGAATAAGGTTGATACTGCCGATAAGATTGTTGAGAGCATCGTCCTGTTCGTTTGCTTTTCTTGCTGCCTCGTATTCTTTGTAACGAGGATCTTCCTGAATTGCAGCGCCAAGCTGTCTTGTAATTTCGATTACTGTCATTTTTGTGTACTCCTTGTATATAAAAAATTTCAACAATGAAACATTGTTTATTTATTTGTGCGTTTCTCGATTTCTTCCTGAACTTTAAGAAGCTCAAGAAACCACTTTGTCTTTTCCTTCTTAGTAAAGGGATCGGGCATTGATGCGGCGGGTGTACCCTTTCTCGGTGAGTAAATGAAAGTGAACATTGAGCCGTACTCAACCTCTTTAACCAAAGACAATGTGTCAAGAAACTCTTCGTAGGTTTCGCCCGGAAAACCAACAATAATATCGGTGGTTAAATTAACACCGGGTATTTTCTTTTTAGCGTAGTTTATAAGTTCAAGATAACGCTCACGTGTATAGTGGCGATTCATCTCTTTTAAAATACGGTTATTACCCGACTGAACAGGTAAATGAAGATGTCCGCAGAAATGCTTACTGTCAGCAAGAGCATCAATAAGTTCAAAACTGCAATCTCTCGGGTGTGATGTCATAAAATCGAATTTAAAGTCACCCTCAATTGAATCAATCTCACGTATCAACTGAGCAAAATTCATTTGAAACTCACAGTTTTTACCGTAAGAGTTAACGTTCTGACCCAAAAGAGTGATTAACTTATATCCCTCAGCCACAAGTGATTGAGCTTCACTTATAATTACCTCGGGTCGTCTGCTACGCTCCCTTCCTCTTACGTGGGGAACGATGCAATAAGAACAGAAGTTATTGCAACCATACATAATAGGAAGCCAGGCATTTTCACCGCTATCACGTACTGAAGGCAAACCCTCTGCAATAACGCCCTCACTGTCATCAATACAGAAAACTCTCTTACCGGTACAAAGAACCTTTGAAATAAGTTCGGGTAATCTATGGGTAACGTGGGTTCCGAAAACAAGATTAACAAAGGGATAACTCTTTTTAATTTTCTCTGCAATATGTTCTTGCTGCATCATACATCCGCAAAGAGCAATAATTAAATGAGGCTTGTCCTTTTTGTATTTTTTTAAAGCGCCTACGTTACCAAAAACCCTATCCTCTGCATGTTCGCGGATAGCGCATGTATTATATAAAATAAAGTCTGCTTGAGAATCGTCATCACAAAGTACATATCCCATTTCAACAAGCATTCCCTTGATATGCTCACTATCCGCCACATTACCCTGACAACCATAGGTGTGAATAAATGCCTTAGGCGGTTCTGTGGGAAAACGAGCACTGAGAACACTATTTACTTTTTCGGAATATTCTTTTTGTTTAAGTAATTCTGACTCACTGACAAATATATCTTTTTGCAAAATCTTCACCTTTTAAGCTTGAATAAGCCAACCTAAAATATCGTTATAAATATGTTCTTTGGAATCCTCGTTGAGTATTTCGTGACGACAACAAGGATAAATTAACACTGTGGGTTCGTGACCTGCTTCAACAAGTGTATCAGCACAGTCGATGGGACCTTTACCATTGAAGCCAACAGGGTCAAGTGCACCGGCAATAATGAGAATTGGTAAACCAACAGGAATTGTTGCAGGCCACATTTTATCACAAGCCAAAATACCAATTGTAGCAAGGTCTCTGATACCTGCAAGGGAGAGCTCCTGACCACAAAGAGGATCCTTTATGTAATCTTCAACATTCTGTCTATTCAAGCTGAGCCAATCAAGGTCAGTCTGCTTATCAGAAATACGAAGCGAAGAAACTTTATTAAGCATTGATGCAAGTGTGTGGTTGACTGTTCTGGGGCCAAATTTTTCAACGGCTTTTTCAAGAGTGTCAACAAACATACCAAGTCCCGAGGGAACCTGAGCGGTACCACAGAGAATAAGACCGGCAAGCTCTGTACCGAATGTACTTGCATAAACCCTTGCGCAAAGTGAGCCCATACTATGACCAAAAAGATAGTAAGGCAAATCAGGATACCTTCTGTGCATTATGTTGTAGAGAATATGCATATCATCAACAAAGCGACGATAACCCTCTTTATCTGCAGTGAAGCCTAAATCTGCTTCGCAGGAAACTGATTTACCGTGACCTATATGGTCATTACCACAAACAACATAGCCGCTTTTAGCAAGGAACACGGCAAAATCGTCGTATCTTGCAATATGTTCACAAACGCCGTGAGCTATTTGAAAAACAGCTTTAAGTTCAACAGAATCATCGTACCAGATAAGAGTACGGATTTTATCAACACCTGTTGAGGAATTAAAGTAAGCTTCCTTCTTTATAATTGCCATAATGTGTTCCTCCTTCAGCAAATGCGCAAAAAACAACATTCACCCACTATTTAAGTTATCATACCACAACATAGCCTTATTTTCAAGATAAAATGATGCATATATTGTAAAATTATAAACAAATATTTATATTAAAATTAATATAAATTGGCGGTAAATGTAAGTTGTTCTTGAATTTAACAATAATGTGTGTTAAAATGTAAAAAGTTATACGAGCATTACTTACGGAGGAAATGTTATGACAACGGAATTCAACACAAATTCAAAAGCGATTATCATCGGTCTTACCGACACAGGCGAGAAAATTCCTGCTGCTTCTGGCAGAATTTCTACCCAACCCGGTACTGCCCTTGAAATTCTCGAATTATCAAAAGATGCGCAGAAAAACGCAAACCTTATTTCAAAGGTTACACGTTCTGGTCACAATTCAACTGTTGAGCATACGGTTTTCAATCTTGCTTTCCAGAATGTTTCTGTACTTGTGGAACAGTTTGTAATCGAGTTCCGCCTTGCCTCTTTCACAGTTAAATCAAGACGTTATGTAGATTTTGCTAAGTTGGGTTACTATGTACCCCATTTTGCTTCAAAATCCGTTCACGACAAATATATGGCTCATATGGACTATCTTTACAAGGAATATGAGGCTTTTATTGATGCAGGTGTACCTAAGGAAGATGCTCGTTTCCTCTTACCCTACTCCCTTTACAGTAACTTCTATTGCACACTCAACGCCCGTGAAATGATCAATATGCTTTATGCTATGATTTACGGCAGAGGTTCAGAATTCGCAGAAATCAAAACCCTCGGTGAATCATTACTTGAACAGGCGCGAAGACTTACACCCGGTATTTTTACTGATTTTGAAAACCGCCGTCCTACAGTACAGGATGTGCCTAAATTCAACTACAAGCCCGACGTTGATTTAATAAAAGAAGAAGCTCCTGTAGAGCTTCTTAGCTACACACCCAATGCCTCAAAGGTTATTGCAAGAGCTGCTCTTATTGAATCCTGCAATCTTCCTACTGCACAGATCGAAAAAATCACTGATGATGAAAACGAATGCGCTTCAATCATTAAAACAGTTATTAACTCAAAAAGACAACGTCCTCTTGAGGCCGCAACTTTCACTTTCCGTATCAATAACGTTTCTCTTTCTTGTCTTACACATTTTGCAAGACACAGAATTCAGTCAATCGGTATTCCATCACTTACTTTAACAGACAGAAGAAGACACATATTACCGGAAACCATTGCACAGAAACCCGGTCTTAAAGAAAGATACTGCGACGCATTCGCTAAAACTGCTGACTTATATGACGAGTTAAAAGCAAACGGTATATCTGAAGAATTACTCGCTTACTTACAGTTAAGCGGTAATACAGTTGATATTGTAACAACCATCAACGGACGTGAGCTTCTCTTATTTATGAAATTACGCTCCTGTAACCGCGCACAATGGGAAATCAGAGATTTTGCCATTGATATGCTCAAGCAACTCCGTGAAGCAGATAAAACTGTTTTCAACTTCTACGGACCCAGTTGCTACGTTTCCAAATGCCCCGAAGGTCCTTTAACTTGCGGTAAAGCTGCCGAAGTTATAGAAACAATAAAAAATCTTTAATAAAGAAACGGTGTTGCTCATATTGAACAACACCGTATTTTTTATTCAATTATTATTTTTTCATTCGCACCACTTATGGCTCGTTCAAGAATTGCCACATCTAATGCATCAATTACACCGTCGGAATCAGCATCACAAGCAATATCATAATCACTTGTTATACTGTCACCCTCCAAAGCCTTTTCGACTGCAACAGAATAGTCCGTTGAATTAGAAACACCATCACCATTACAGTCACCAATCAAAATCATTTTCCAATTTTCTTTTGTATTATTTATTCCTGTAGGTGCCGTGAACCCTACTGAAGTATAATAACCGGTTACAGGCATATAAATGCCATTGAAATAAATATTATTGTCCTTACCATCATAGAATGACAAGGTAATTTTCTTGTTGGTTAAATCTGCTTTGGAGTTATATGTTGCACCAAAACTACTGTACTTTTTCGCACTGCTAAAAGCCGTATCGGAATATGGTAACGGTGGTAAATAAGGCGAGCCATCTGAAATATGAGAAACACTAAAGGCTTTACCACCAAAGTATGTATCTTTTGTTTGTAAACCAATTAAAAAGAAATCTCTGTAAATACCTAAATCATCCTGGTCATCCCACGAAACATCAAGGAGATACCATTTGCCATCATCCATTTGGACAGCATTCCACATGTGAGCACCACCATTAGCAGTACCGGTTATGCAGACACAAGGGATTTTGTACTTGTCACAAAAAATCTTGAATGCTTCTGAATAACCCTGACAAACCGCTACACCATTAACAAGTGTACCGTATGCATCATGACAACTTGCATAATCACTGATAAAAGAGGCATTATTGCAAAGATAATCGTGAACTGATTTAACAAAATCATAACGTGTGGTTGTGTTAAACTCTGCATTATCTATGACATCCATCATCGCGTCATAATAGGTGGGAATGTTTGAAGCATTATAAATCTCCACGTTAGTCTGACTATGCTTTTTTATGCGAATGTTATAAGTTACACTAATAACAGCCCCGGTTGATGGATAATAAGATTTACTATAACCATACCCGTTGTAATAAAAAATTTCGGGATGATCCAAGCAGACGGCATACATAATCTTAGTAAAATCAATAGACTCAAATTGTTTCTTAGTAAGTGTCGGTGAATAATTGACAGTGAAACTTAAAACACCAACGTCCAAAGACACAATTTTATCATAATAAACCTTTTCCAGCTCGCTCAATAAAGAATAAGAGGAATAAACATTACCGCCAATACTGTAAGGATAAAAATAATCCTGCATATTTTCTGAAACCGAATCCGAAGCAACGTCACCACAATACTCGTCACAATATTCCTCAAAATAATCGGTAACAATTACAGGGTTAGCAGAAGCATAGCACTCAACAACAAAAGAAAACATCAACAAAAACACAATAAAAACAGATATTAATCTTTTCGTAATTATCACCCCTTTAATTTATATTTTTATGATAACAACTATTGTAAAAAAAGTCAATAAAACTACATTATTATTAAAAAACATCCAAATTTATGCAATTTTGAATGAAAACAACAAAAATCTTCCCTTAATTAAAACAAGTTTGTATATTGCAAGTAGCGTGAAAAAGTTTTATAATCAAAATTAGATTTTTACGTTTTTTTGCGAGGTTAACTTAAAATGTTAGGTAAATTAATTCGGGTTGCGGTTACCGAAGCGGTTGGTACCCCCTTACCTGACGGTGGTGTTTACAAATTAAATCACGGCACACCTATCGGTAAATTCCGCCCCACTACAACCATAAGTGGTGTTCTTATTCTCGGTATAGATAATCCCGTCAAACATTTCGATGGACGAGTTATCGGTATACTAAAATTCAAAGACAACGGCGAACAAAAGCTTGTTGCCGCACCCAAATCCAAAAGATTAATTGAATGGGAAATCAAAAAGCTTATCAGTTTTTACACTGCCAACAGACCATTCGTGCTTGAATGCTATTATGAGCGCTCATGTGGCGCTGTAGTTTACAGAAACATCGGCGGTACAATAAGATACTTGCTTATTAAAAATCGCCGCAGTTCTAACTGGAGTTTCCCAAAAGGCCATGTTGAGGTCGGCGAAACTCTAGAGGAAACCGCAATTCGCGAAGTACACGAAGAAGCAGGTATCAGAATTAAAATATTCCCCGGTTTTGTAAGTAAATCACAATACACAATCCAAAACAGAATACAGAAAACAGTTCAGATTTTTGCTGCAACCACCAACGACGAGCAAACCAGAATTCAACCTGAAGAAATTGAGGATTATATCTGGTTACCCTTCGAGAGTGCATATAACTGCCTTAAATTTGAAAATGATAAAGCTATTTTAAAGGACACACGCGATTTCTTAATCGAAAACAACTATATCAGCGAGGTAAATAATGGTTGAAAATATAGTAACAGCTTTTGTTGAATTTTTAGAAAGCTACAACATTCCTACTCAGCTTATCCCTTTCATAGTTTCCCTTTTCCCTGTACTTGAATTACGCGGCGGAATGATTGCTGCCCGTATCCTTGAAATTGATTTCATTCAGGCTTTTATTGTTTGTTATCTTGGCAACATGATTCCCATCCCCTTTATCTTGCTTTTCATAAGGAAAATATTCAAATTGATGCGTAAGGTAAAGTTCCTTGGTAAAATTGTTGATAAACTTGAAGCAAGAGCAGACAAGAAAAAGGGAACCATTGAAAAGTACAAAGAATGGGGTCTTTTGATTTTTGTTGCTATCCCTTTACCCGGCACCGGTGGTTGGACAGGCGCTCTCATAGCTGCATTAATGGACTTAAGAATGAAAAAATGCCTTCCCATAATTGCTTTGGGTGTATTCATTGCAGGGCTTATTATGTCACTCATTACTTACGGAATCTTTTAATTTTAACCGCTGTTTCTAACAGCGGTTTTATACTATAAATTTATGGTGATCAAATGAAAACTTGCTTTATATTCGGTTCAATGCCCACTGAAGATTTAACCATTAAACCTTTTGAAGATGATTTGATTATTGCGGCCGACGGAGGTCTTAAATCCCTTGAAAAATTTAATATAAACCCCGACTTAATTGTTGGTGATTTCGATTCACTTGAATATACACCTGAGGGTAAAAACGTTATAAAACACCCTGTCCAAAAAGACGAAACCGACACAATTCTCGCTGTCGATATCGCTTTTAGTAAAGGCTATGATAATTTTATAATTTACGGTTGTCTTGGTGGCAGACTCGACCACACTCTCGCAAGTATACAAACTGCATCATACATAGCAGAAAAAGGCGGAAAGAGTGTTTTTATTGATAATGAAACATATCTAACTGTCATTAAACAAAACAAAATAACATTCACAAAAGAGAATACAGGTATAATTTCCATTTTTGCCGTTTCGGATATTGCCGTTGGTGTAAACGTCAGTAATTTGCTTTATAGTCTTGAAAATGCAGATATATCACCCGATTTCCCATTGGGTGTCAGCAATGAATTCACAGGTAAAAATGCTACAGTTTCTGTAGAAAAAGGCAAATTATGTTTAATATGGAATGGTAAAAATGGAGAATATACAATTGGGGGTTAATATGGAAAATAAAATTTTAAATAATATGACAGGGGCAATATTTGACCTTGACGGCACACTTCTTGATTCTATGTATATCTGGAGTGAAATCGGTCTTAAATTCCTTGAAAACGAAGGTGTGACTCCCCCTCCCGGTGCCTCTGAAGAATTTGTAAAATTAAGCCTTGTACAGGCGGCTGAATTTTATATCAAAAACTATGCTCCCCA
>JAZRFO010000128.1:0-3130 GCA_045643685.1 Acutalibacteraceae bacterium | reverse complement strand
GCTTTGGGGCAACGCAAAAGCGTTCCCACAAATTACAATCACTATAAAACCGCAAGCCGAGGGAAACCTCGGCTTGTGTGGTATAATGAGTGAGGCATTGAGACTTAAGGGGGCAAAGCGCCGATTTTAATGAATTCCTTTATTTGAGCCCACCTGTACGATGGGTTGAAATAAGGGGATAAGTCAATAAATTTGAAATAAGCGAAACCTCGTTCTCCTGGAAGCCGCAGGACGGCAAGGCTTCGCGTTGACGTTAATTTTACTGAAGAATAACGGCAAGAGAACTACCCACCACCGCTACGCGGTCCCCCTCCCTATTTCGGCAAAGCCGAAACAGGGATGATAGGCTTCGCGTTAGTTTGATTTGTTGTGAAGATAGGAGAATGACCTTGAAGATTAAAACTGCTGATTTGATAGTTGAATTAAATGTTCATAACGAGCTTCTGACGTCACGTCTTGAGCCGTACAGGTATGATGGTGACCAAGAGGCGGATATAGTTTTTGATGTAACCGAAAAATATTATATTGATCGTCAGGCGGAGCATCCCCACCTTACTATAGGTGAGGCGGAATATCTCTGGAGTGGTGCACACTTTTATGAGAAATTGGCGAAGTTTCAGGGTGTTATGCTTCACGCGTCCTGTGTTGAATACGAGGGCAAGGCTTATTTATTCTCTGCACGTTCGGGAACGGGTAAATCCACCCACACCCATTTGTGGCTCAAATATCTGCCCGGTTCCAGAATTATAAACGATGATAAACCTGCCATAAGGCTTGTGGATGGTGTGTTTTATGCCTACGGCACCCCTTGGAGCGGTAAAACAGACGAAAGCGTAAACGAGGGTGTTCCCATTGGGGGGATATGTTTTCTTAGCCGTGGCGAGAACAAAATCAAAAGAATCCCCGGTATCAAAGCCCTTAAGCCCTTTATGGACCAGACGGTTCGTCCCTACGACAAGGAACTTATGAAAAATATGCTTGATACACTCAATTTGATTCTTACGGATATCCCTATTTACGAAATGTCCTGCGATATGTCGGAGGAGGCGGTTATTACTGCACTTAACGGAATGCAAAATTAAATAGTGCGAAGCCTATCATCCCTGTGCCGTAGGCATAGGGAGGGGGACCGCGCCGTAGGCGGGGTGGTGGGTAGTTCTCTTACCTCTATTCACCATTAAGAGAGAAGAAAAAATGCAAAAAAGCGGCAGGACGGTTGGGCTTCGCGTTATTACAAAATTTATTGCAAAAAACTTAATGAAGTGCTATAATTAACCCATAAATTTTTAAAGGTGATGTTTATGTCGAAAACTGATAAGAAAAAAGGTAAAAAGGCTTTAATTGTTCTTTTATGCTTTGTACTTGTGCTTTGTATAGGTTGTGGCAGTCTTGTAGCTTACTGGCATAGTATCAAAAATGCTGTACCTGAGGTTGAGGATACTATTACCTACGACTTCGATGGTGAGGAAACTGTTGGTGTGTCACTTCAGGATGCACCTGATTTTGAACAGATTTTTGAGGGCGACTCGGCAGAGCTTAAGGCGGCTATCAAGGAGTGGGCTACCAACGGTGGCGATGTTATGTACAGTGAGGATGTAATCAACATTCTTTGCATAGGTGTTGATACCCGTAACAAGAACACCATTTCCGGTCTCACGGACTCTATGATTATTGTTTCCATTAACAAGGCTCTCGGTACAATTACCTTCACTTCTGTTATGCGTGACAGTTACGCATACCTTGAATCTCCCGACGGTGTTGGTAGTTTTAATAAAATCAACTCCGCTTTTCCTTTCTACGGCATTGATAACCTTATAAATACTCTTGAAAGTCACTTTAAAATCAAGATTGATGGTTACGCTATGATTAACTTTGCCCTCTTTAAGGCTGTTATTGACAAATTGGGCGGTGTCAACGTTGACCTCAGCGAACACGAGGCTCAGTATTTTAATAAGAATTACGGTTGGGATTTACAGGCAGGCTCATCGGTTAATCTTAACGGTGACCAGGCGCTTGTTTTCTGTCGTAGCCGTAAGATTTATAACGATGGTGATATTCAGCGTACACAGAACCAACGCGAAGTACTTATAGCTCTTTTACAGAAAGCCGCTACAATTCAGGCTTCTGAGGTTCCCGAATACATTAAAACCTTTATGCCTTACCTTGAAACAAGCTACAATGAAGCGGAGCTTATTTCTTTAGGAACTAAGGCGGTTATAGGCGGTTGGGCAAGATTCTCGGTAAATCAGATTGTTATGCCCGATGAAAATACACGTAAAGCTCACTCGGGTGACGTGTGGTATTGGGAGGTTGACTATCCTCTTGCCGCTCAGACCTTACAGTTGGCTATTTACGGCAACACTAACATTACCCTTTCCGAAAACAGAAAAGCATTTTATTAAAAAAGAACCGCCCGATTCATTTAACTGAATCGGGCGGTTAAATTATTTACCACCGTAGGGGTTATGAATGATTTTTCGGGCTGGGGAAGCCACAGCCACTACAGGACATTTATTAAAATCAAAACTCGGGGATAACGATTTCAACTTCCTTACCTGCATCGGAAGAACGAGCAATACCATCAATAATAGCCTGGTTGTAAATAATCTGGCTTGAAGGTACGGGTGAGGGAAGGTTGAATTCAATAGCATCAATGAATGAGCGGATTTTCTTGTCGAAGTTGTCACCATCGTTGTTCATTTCGGGGATGACTGTTTCAACACATTCACCTGCAATATTGTGGTAAATTGTCATAGGTCCACCGATTGAACCGTTCCAACATTCTGTTGAGGGGATTCTAAGACCGCCTTCAGTACCCATAATGATTGTGTCACCGGGAGTGTCGCAATGCATTGCCCATGCAATACGGAAGTCGAGAACGATGTCGCCCTCAAGACGAACGTAAGCTGCTGCGAAGTCATCAACACCGAAAACTTCTGTGTATTCGGGTTTCTGGAGGTATTCGGGCTTTTTGCCGAAAAGTCCTGCCTTAAAGCCTGTAACTGTAAGGGGCTTCGGATAACCGATAGCATTAAGAACCATATCAAGTGAGTAGCAACCGATATCGCCCAATGCACCAAGACCTGCAGTATCTTCCTGAATAAAGGATGTACCGAAGGGAGTGGGGATA
>JAZRFO010000127.1:0-5238 GCA_045643685.1 Acutalibacteraceae bacterium | reverse complement strand
GTATGATTGTGGGTATAGGTTGGACAGGTCAATGGGCAGCATCATTCTCAGAAACAAGCGGTAATACAAAGGTTACTGCAAAACAGGAAAGTTTTGAAGCATTCCTTCTTCCGGGTGAAGAGGTACGCTCCCCCCTTGTTTCCGTTTCATTCTACGAAAATGAAAATCCCCTTAAGGGCTTCAACCTTTTCAGAAACTGGGTTATGAACTGCGTTTATCCTGAAAACGTAACAAAGAACTACTATACAGTAATGGAAGTTGCGGGACCTATGTCCACAAGAACCTCCGACGAAATCATCAATATTCTTGACAATGAAATTGCTGAAGCAGCTTATGAAAACACCGATGCTTTCTGGATGGATGCAGGTTGGTACACTTACAACGAGGGTTGGTATGACGGAGTCGGTAACTGGACAGTTGACACCTCGAGATACGATAATGGCATTTCAGAACTTTCGGATTATGCCGCTGAAAAAGGTCTTAAACACACCCTTTGGTATGAACCTGAAAGAGTATGGCCCGGTACACATTTCCATAATGTAGGCTCCGAAAATGAAGAATGGCTCATTACAGTTGATGGCGATGATAACATTATGTGGAACCTTGCAAATGAGGATGCATTTAATTATTATTGCGACTACCTTCTTAACTCTATGAAAGAGAATGGGGTTACGATTTACCGTCAGGACTTTAACTTCCCGCCCCTTAAATATTGGCAGGAAGCCGACAAGAACTTTTATGACGGCAGAACGGGTATCTGCGAAAATCATTATGTAACAAACCTTTATAACTTCCTTGACTACCTTACCGAAAATATTGACGGACTTATTATTGACAACTGTGCTTCGGGTGGTAAAAGACTCGACCTTGAAATGACCTATCGTAGTATTGCTTTCTGGAGAAGTGACTACAACTGTGCATATCATCCCGACCTTTTTGATGCAACACAATCCCATACTTACGGCATTTCTTTCTGGTTACCCATTGCAGGCTCCGCACTTTGGATGCAAGACGAATACAGTGCCAGATCAGCTATAATGCCCTTGATGTTAATGGACTTTTACTCTCACCAACATCCCGACTTCAGTTTCCATACAGAGCAGCGTGAGTTAATGGGTGGAAATTATTATCCCCTTGATTTCGGTAGCTTTAACAACAATAAAATGTTGGCAATGGAATTCGTTTCAGATGATGCCCTTTCAGGAACCGCTTTAATTTACAAGCGCGAAAAAGTAAAAGATACCGAATACACAGTTAAACTCAACGGTCTTATTTCTTCAAAAACTTATAAAATTTATGACATTGATAATCCCGATACAATTTACACATTCACAGGTG
Organism: Acutalibacteraceae bacterium; assembly: GCA_045643685.1. Classification (GTDB taxonomy): domain Bacteria; phylum Bacillota; class Clostridia; order Oscillospirales; family Acutalibacteraceae; genus DTU089. The sequence continues at coordinate 3,900 of JAZRFO010000127.1, read as the reverse complement.
AAGAACTTATGACAAATGGCTTAACGCTTCCCCTTCCCGAAGGAGCAAAAGCAATCATATTAATGTTTAACGCAGAATAAAAAATTACCCTTTTACTGAAAAGTAAAAGGGTAATTTTTTGGTTTTATTTTGTTTCGTAATCAAAAGTATAGTTTTGAAAACCCGAGGAATATCTCTGCTCACCATTGGGTAAAACCCACATTACTTCCAGGTTTTCTGTTTTTTCAACAAGTGCCTTGCCTTCTTCGTAATCCATAAGGAAAAGTGCCGTTGAAAAAGCATCCCCAAGCCCCGAATGGTTTGTAATAACCGAAACGGATTTATATTTTGTACCTGGCATCAGGGTTTCGGGGTCGATTATGTGATGATAATTTTCACCGTTGACAATGTAAAACCTTTGGTAAGAGCCACTTGTTACAATTGTTTCGCCAGAGAGCTCAATGTATTCTATATATGGTTTTTCTTCATTTTCTGTATCGGGGTTTTCTATACCTGCTTTCCAAGGGGTGTTTTCATCCCCTGCATTGCCTACTGTACGTATGTTACCACCTACGTTAAGAAGAACATCGCTTATGCCCTTTTCTTCAAGATAAAGGCAAATACGCTCAACTGCGTAGCCCTTGGCAATGGCACCCACGTCAAGGGTCATTTCGGGGTCGGAAATATATACCGTACCCTTTTCCTCATCAATTATCAGGTTATTTATATCCGTATGCTTCTGGGCTTCAATAAGCTTGTCCATAGGAGGTAATTTGGCATTAACAGGGTCATCCATCCCCTGATTTCTGTAATTGTGCCAGATTTTCAAAACACTTCCCATAGCAACGTTGACTTTACCATCGGTTGTATTGTACATTTCCTTTGCAAAAACAAGTAAGTCGATAATTTTTTGGTCAACCTTTACCACATTATGCTTGCCATCAGTTACATCATTTATGGTTACAAGGTTTGTAAAGTTTTCGTACCTGTTGTAAATAGTATAAAGTCTGTGATATTCGTTTAAAAGTGAGGATATTTCATCACAAAGAGCGTTGAACTCCTCCTCAGTTTCGGTGTAAGCTGTAATGGTAGTCATAGTATCAAAATAATCGAAATAATGCTTTGAAAACTTCGTCTTTTCAGTAGCTTTGCAGGAGGCAAAGGAAAACACCTGCAAAACCGCCAAAACCACTACCATTGTTATTGAAGTTATTTTCTTCAAGCATATCACCACACTTTTAAATTATTAGTAAAAAGGGATGTTGCGAGAACAACATCCCTTTGTAGTTGAGTCTTAATTACTCTTATTTCGCTGCTTTTTCAGCTGCTTTAATCATATCGCCAACATAGATTGTGCAACCTGCTTTTGCAAGGTCACCTGTAGCCTTTGTGTCTTCGCCCATAAGAGCTGCGAATTCAGAAGCGGATTTACCAGCGATAGTAGCATCAAATGCTGCTGCCTGTTCGTTCCACTCTTTAACACCGATTTTGGACATACCGTATTCTGTGCCTTTTTCGCCCTTTGTTTTGAAGTCACCTGCTTCAGCTTCTGTAGCACCCTCTGTGTCGAACTCGATAGCTGCCTGTGCACAGTCTGTTTTAGAAGCAACAACCTTGCCTTCTGCATCTACAACTGCTGCAACGATAGTTGAGTTGATTTCAACCTTACCTGCAACGTCTTCTTCTGCGTCTGTACCTGAAACAGAAGTAACGATAGCAAGGTTAAGCTTGTTTTCAGCTACTGCTTTGCTGTCTGCAGCGTTAGCAACTGCTTCTTCAAGAGCTTTAACAAAACTTGCAACACTGATTGTACAGCCTGCTTTTGCAAGGTCGCCTGTACCCATGGTGTCTTCGCCCATCATAGCTTTAACTTCGTCAAGAGTCTTGCCCTTTGCTGTTGCAATGAAAGCGTCTGCCTGTTCGTTCCACTCTTTAACACCGATTTTGGACATACCGTATTCTTTGCCTTTTTCGTACTTTGTTCTGAGGTCTTCTGCTACAACTGCTTTACCTTCAGCTGTCCACTGAGCCTTAAGGTCTGCAGTGTCAAGGTCCATAGCAACAATCTTGTTGTCTGCATCAAGAAGAACTGCAACTGCAGTTGCTTCGAATGAAGCTGAACCATCCTCATCCTCAGCGTCATTAACTGTACCGAGGGTTGAAACAATGCCCATACCGAACTTTAAGCCTGTTGAAGCAGGAGCTTCAGTTGTTTCGGGAGCATCGGTTTTGTTACCGCAGCCAACCATTGCGAAAACAGATAAAGCAAGGATAGCAACGAGAGCAATACTGATTACTTTTTTCATAATTTTTTCTCCTTTTGTTTTTTTGATTTTTACCGGCAATCATTATGTCAAAAAAATAACAATTTGTCAATACTATTATAGAATTATACGCCAAATATTTAACTTTATTTTTGTTTTTTAGGTTTATCTAATTTTTTCAACAATAACACACCTGCAAGACCTATGAAAACACCGGCTATTGTACCCGTAATTGCAAGAATTATCATATAATAGCCAATCTGCACGGTATCAAAAAGAAATATGGCTACGAGTATCTGACCCAGGTTATGGGAAACACCACCGACGATGCTTGTACCCACAACAGAAAACACCTTTATTTTTTTACAGATTGCCATAAGTACAATACTGAGTAACGCACCGGCAAAGCTATAAGCAAGTGTCATCACGTTGCCGAAAAGCAATGCAACAACAAAAATCCTTATAAATGAAACTATTGCTGCTTCCTTAACACCGAAGCGATACAACAAGAAGATTATAACTACGTTGGGAAGCCCCACCTTTATGCCGGGTACTGCTGCCCATATAGGCGGAAGGATGGACTCTAAATATGAAAGCACAAGTGCCACCGAGGTCAACACCCCAAGAAATGCCACTTTTTTAGCCTTTTTACTCACATTTATCGCCTCCTTATAAAACATCTGAATATTATGCTACTGCGTCTAAACTTATATCCGTATTGTTACCCGTAATTTCTATAACTACCTTATGGGGCAAACACACTATTGTTTCACCAACAAAAGATATGGGTCTGTAATCCTTACATATACCATCGGGACAATCTGCCTCCGTAATATACGCCTTACCGTCTTTAATTACGAGCACATTAATATTTTCATTGTTTTTGCCGGTCTTAATTTCGTAACGGATATCATCTGCAAGGGAGTATGATACGGCTTCAACACCATTAATTTTAACAACCACCGTATTCCCCTGAACTTTTGTAAACTTAATAAACAAAAGTCCTGCCACCGCTATTATTAAAATAACGGCGGCAAGAATTATATCATTGCGGATTTTTTTGTTTTTGGAAAAAGTAGATTTATCACTTTTTTTCATAAATCAACCAATCGTTCCTTCGTAAAAATCAACGGCTTTAATACATTTTGTTACGCAAGAGCCGAAGCACTCTCTACAGCCTGTACACTTGCTGTAATCAATTTTTGCAAGGTTGTTTTCAACCTTGATTGCCTCGGTGGGACAAAGCTTTTCACACTTTTTACAACCGATACAAGCATTTTTACAAGCTTTTCTTGCAACGGCACCCTTTTCGGGGTTGTTACACATAACAACAACCTTTGATTTTTTCGGAATAATATCAATAACGTTATTGGGACAAACCTTAGCGCATTTACCGCAGGCAATACAGAGGTCGGGGTTAATATGCGCAAGACCATCGTGAATGCAAATTGCATTTACAGGACAAGCAGCAGCACAGTCACCGCAACCAATACAACCGAATTTACATGCAGAGGGGCCGCCATAAACAAGTTTTGAGGCTTTGCAACCCTCAACACCATCATAAACAACATCCATCGTTGCTACTGCATCGCAATCACCATTACAGAAAACAAAGGCAACCTTTTCTTCTGCTGCAGAAACCGAAACACCAAGAACC
>JAZRFO010000126.1:0-3508 GCA_045643685.1 Acutalibacteraceae bacterium | reverse complement strand
TTCCGAAAAATTTTTGTAATTCAGGATGAAGCGCAAACGGCCACTCTTACCATTGGTTGCGCAGGCTTCTACGAGGTTTTTGTTAACGGCAAGAAAATTACAAAGGGTATTCTTGCGCCCTATATTTCAAACCCTGACCATATAGTTTACTACGACGAATACGACATAACGCCATTTTTAAAAGCAGGTAAAAATGTTCTCGGCATACAACTTGGTAACGGTATGCAGAATGCACCCGGTGGCGAGATATGGGATTTTGTCAAAGCGGATTTCCGCGGTGCACCCTCGGTTGCTTTCAGTATTGACATTACGGATATTGCAATGCAGAAGTATCATTTTGAAGCGGATGAAAAAGTTAAAACCGCACCCTCGGGGATTTTGTTTGACGATTTACGTGCAGGTTGTTTTTACGATGCGAGAAATGAAATTGAGGATTGGGCACAGGTGGATTATCAGGATTCGGATTGGAATACCGCTAAAATTGCCACTACCCCAAGGGGTGAAAAGCGCCTTTGCGAGGCGGACCCCATACTTCCCATAAGAGAATTGAAGCCTGTAAAAATATATAAATGCACCACCGTACCATTCAGGGCAAATGAAAACGTCTGCAAGGATTGTTGCGATTTTCCCACAAGGGAGCGTGAAGGTTGGCTCTACGATTTCGGCATCACTACCGCAGGTATTGAAAAACTTAAAATCAAAGGCTTCCGCGGACAGAAAATAGATTTACAGTTTGGCGAATATCTTGATGAAAACGGCAACCCCGATATCAGTAACGTGCATTTTTACCCAGACGGTTATTCCCAAAGGGATATTTACGTTCTTAAGGGTAACGAGGAAGAAATTTTTGTTCCTCAGTTTACATATCACGGTGCAAGATATTGTGTTGTATACGGTATAACCGACGAACAGGCTACGGAGGATTTACTCACATTTACTGTTTATAGTTCGGATATTAAAGAACGAGGTAATTTCCGTTGTTCCGACAGTACCTTAAATAGATTACAGGCAATGGCACGTAACTCAACCCTTTCCAATTTCTACTATTTCCCAACCGATTGTCCCCAGAGAGAAAAGAACGGTTGGACAGGGGATGCGGCAATCTCCTGTGAACAGACGGTTATGAATCTTACTCCCGAAAAAAGCTATAGGGAATGGATGCGTAATATTGTAAAAGCACAGGATGATAAGGGTATGATTCCCGGTATTGTACCCACGGATAAATGGGGCTACGGCAGAGGTTTCGGCACGGCATGGGACTGCGTATTAGCATATATTCCTTACTATGAATACCTTTATCGTGGGGATAAAACCATAATGGAGGAAAGTGCCCACGCCCTTATGCGCTATGCGGATTTTATTGCAAGAAAACGCAATAAAAGGGGTACTATAGAATTCGGTCTTGGTGACTGGTGTCCTGTAACGGTTATTAAAGCACCTTTGGAGTTTACCTGTAGCGTAATGGGTATGGACTACCTTCAAAAATGCGTATATATGTTTGAAGTTATGGGCAAGACCCTTCAAAAAGAGTTTTGTGAGAACCTTTATAACGAGTTAAGGGATGCAGTAAGAAAATACCTTATTGATTTTAAAACAATGACTGCCGCAGGTCGATGTCAGACCTCACAGTCCATGGCAATATATTACAATGTATTTGATGAAAGCGAAAAACAGGAGGCTTTTAAAAGGCTTGTTGAAATAATCGCCGACGATGATGACCACGTTGACTTTGGATTTATAGGTGTAAGACCCATTTTCAGAGTCCTTTGCGATTACGGTAGAGCGGACCTTGCCTATAAAATGATTGCAAGACCCGATTATCCCTCCTATGGTAACTGGGTAAAACGTGGCTACACTGCGTTGCCCGAAAATTTCCATCCTGAAAACGAATTCCCTGATTCACTTAATCACCACAACTATTCGGATGTTTCAGCGGTGTTTATGCGTTATTTTGCGGGTATAAATGTTAACCCCTACAAGGATGATTGTAAGGAAATTAATATTGAACCCTGTTTCATTGCTCCCCTTACTGACGTTACTGCATTTTATGATAGTACCGAGGGCAGAGTGGATGTTTCATGGAAAAAGAGTGGTAATGTAATTACCCTTGAAGTAGAAAAGCCACAGGAAATTTACGGTCAGATTATTCTTCCCGCGGGATTTATTTTTGAAAAGACCCGTTTAAGCCGTCAGAAGCTTGAAAGCGGTAAATATGAGATTTTGTGTTTGAATGAAGTACCCGAAAATATTATAGAGGTGTAAAATGGAAAACCAAGTAAATGTAATTGAACATTCATTTTTTAGTCACGACGGACTTGATTTTGAGTACCACGTAAGCGGAAATCCCGAGGGCGAAAACCTTGTTATGCTCAACGGCAATGGTGGTGACTACCGTTGCTTTGAGGGAGATTTATACGTACCCTTATCAAAGGATTACAGAATAATCCGCTTTTCAACCCGAGGCACAGGTAAAACCCCCTTGGGTGACAAAAAGCTTACCTTTGATTTATTCTGCGATGACTTAAAAGCCTTACTCGACCATCTTGGTGTAAAGAAAACCAACATTTGTGGTTTTTCTGATGGGGGTAACCTTGGTATGTGCTTCAGTGTAAAATATCAGGATTACGTTTCTCGTCTTGCGGTTTTCGGCTCGAACCTTAACACAAGGGGAACAAGGACAGGGGACCAGTTAGGTATTATTAAGGACCACCGCATTTATGCGATAAAAGCCGCCATTACCAAAGACCCTGAGTGGATAAGACGCAGAGAAATTGAGGGTATGATGGTGGGTCAACCCAAACTCACTTATAAGAAACTTTCTGTTTTAAAAATACCATTCTTAAACGTATTTGGCGAGTTTGATATGATTAAACGCCGTCACTCAAGAAAAATAACCAAAGCCGTTAAGGGCGCAGAAGAAGTAATAGTCCTCAACGGAGGTCACAGCACCGCTTTCAGAAAGACCGATTTCCTCATTTTACCCGTAGTTGAAAAGTTCCTTAAATCATAAGAAAAACCGCCCTTGAAGGGCGGTTTTTAAAATGCAAAATACAAAATGCAGAATGCAAAATTATCGGGGCGCGATGCGCCGATTATAGATAAAGTTGTTGTAAAGAGAAGCCTTATCATCCCTGTTTCATCTGTGATGAAATAGGGAGGGGGACCAAAAGCCTCGCTTTTGGTGGTGGGTAGTTCTCTAACCATTAGTTGTTTGTTAGATAGAAGATTATTTCCTAAAGGTTTTATATAAATATCGTTCTAACAAACTGAAGGATAACCGTAAGAGAACTACCCACCACCATTCCGCATCAACTGAAATTTAACAAAAGGTTTATCTTCCGTGGTAAATGTAAGATAACAACAGTTGTATCAAAGAATGGTCCCCCTCCCTATGCTTACGTACAGGGATGATAAGCTTCGCGAACAAGAGCATAAAACACCAACAAACCCCACCGCCGTAAAGGTAGTGGGGTTTAAGTTTGTATTTGGTATATTATTTAAATTCGGG
>JAZRFO010000125.1:0-2667 GCA_045643685.1 Acutalibacteraceae bacterium | reverse complement strand
CATCAACAAGAACGAAGAAGATGTTTGCGCAGAGGGCAACTGGCAGAAATACTTTACCGAAAGACCCGAACCCCTTACAGATGAGGATGTAAAGGCATACTTCGAAACAATCGATGGTGTTGCTCTCGGTTCTGATGCTTTCTTCCCCTTCAGCGATAACATTGAACGCGCAAAACGCAGCGGTGTTAAATATATTGCAGAACCCGGTGGTTCAATCCGTGATGACGTTGTTATTGAATGTGCAAACAAGTACAATATGTCAATGGCATTCACAGGCATGCGTTTATTCCACCACTAAGAGAATTTGAGTAAAATTGCCCATAGCACCTATTTAGCCTATGGGCAGTATACTCTGAACAATTTTCTTTCAAATTCAAAATGCACAAAGTACATATTAAAAAACCAAAAAGATGGTGATTTAAATGAAAATTATGGTTGTAGGTGGTGGCGGTCGTGAACACGCTATCATCAAGAAAATAAAAGAAAATAAAGACGTTACCGAGATTTTTGCACTTCCCGGAAACGGCGGTATGGCAAAGGATGCAACCTGTGTGGATATCGGCGCAAAGGATATTGACAAGATTGTAGAATTTGCAGTAGAAAATAAAATCGATTATGCAGTTGTAGCACCTGATGACCCGTTGGTGCTCGGTTGCGTTGATGCTCTTAACGAAAAGGGTATTCCTTGCTTCGGTCCCGAAGGTAAGGCGGCAATAATCGAGGGTAGTAAGGTTTTCTCAAAAAATCTTATGAAAAAATACGGTATTCCCACCGCGGCTTATGAAGTATTCAACGATATGGACAAAGCCCTCGAATACCTTGAAACCGCACCCATTCCCACAGTTATCAAGGCGGATGGTCTTGCACTCGGTAAAGGTGTTATTATTGCAATGACACGTGACGAGGCTAAGGCGGCGGTTGTTTCCATGATGCAGGACAAGATGTTCGGCACAAGCGGTGACAACGTAGTTGTTGAAGAATTCCTCACAGGTCCCGAGGTTTCCGTCCTTGCATTTACAGACGGTAAAACAGTTGCTCCCATGGTTTCATCAATGGACCATAAGAGAGCAGGGGACAATGATACAGGTCTTAACACAGGCGGTATGGGTACAATCGCTCCCAACCCCTGTTACACACCCGAGGTTGCGGCAGAATGTATGGAAAAGATTTTCCTTCCTACAATTGACGCTATGAACAAAGAGGGCAGAACCTTTAAGGGTTGCCTTTACTTCGGGCTTATGATTACACCCGACGGCCCCAAGGTTATAGAATATAACTGCCGTTTCGGTGACCCTGAAACTCAGGTTGTTTTACCCCTTCTTGAAAGTGACTTGCTCACTGTTATGATGGCTACAACCAACGGCACACTTGCTCAGACTGAAGTTAAATTCAGCGAAAAGAGTGCTTGTTGTGTAATTATGGCATCCGAGGGTTACCCCGTAAGTTATGAAAAGGGCTTTGAAATGAACATTCCCCAAGATATTGAGGATAATGTTTATGTGGCAGGTGCTTCTCTTAAGGATGGCAAGCTTCTTACAAACGGCGGACGTGTTTTAGGTGTTACCGCAGTTGAAGACAACCTTAAGGATGCGATTAAGGCATCTTACGCACTTGTTGATAAAATCAGCTTTGACAATGCTTTCTATCGTCACGATATCGGCGCAAAAGCACTTGCTATATTGGAGGACTAAGTAATGGTATACAGAGTTTATGTTGAAAAGAAAAAAGAACTTGCTCACGAAGCAAAAGCTCTTTTAGGTGATGCACGTACACTTTTAGGTATCAATAACCTTACAGATGTTCGTGTTATTAACCGTTATGATGCAGAAAATATTACTGAAGAGCTTTTTAACTATGCAATTAAAACAGTTTTCTCAGAGCCTCAGCTCGATATTGCAACAAGCGATGTTGATATTGAGGGTGCAACTGTTTTTGCAGTTGAGTTTTTACCTGGTCAGTTTGACCAGAGAGCAGACTCTGCTGCACAATGTATTCAGATTATCTCTCAGGGTGAGCGCCCCACAGTAAAGAGTGCAAAGGTTTACGCTCTTTACGGCGACCTTTCCGCAGAGGATATTGCTGAAATGAAAAAATACGTTATTAACCCTGTTGAAGCAAGAGAAGCAACACTCGAAAAATACGAGACACTTGCAATGCAGTATGAAATTCCCACAGAGGTTAAAACTCTTGAAGGCTTTATTGACCTTGACAGAGCAGGTCTTGAAAGCTTCGTTAAAGAATTCGGTCTTGCAATGGATGCTGATGATATCCAGTTCTGCCAGAATTACTTTAAATCTGAGGACCGAGACCCCACAATAACAGAAATCAGAATGATTGATACATACTGGTCAGACCACTGCCGTCACACCACATTCCTTACTGTTATTGATAACGTTGAGTTTGAAGACGAGCTTCTTCAGAAAACCTACGAGGAATACCTTGCAACAAGAGAAGAGCTTGGCAGAACAAAGCCCATCTGCCTTATGGACCTTGCAACAGTTGCAGTTAAATATCTCAGAGTTAACAGCAAACTCGACAAGCTTGATGAATCCGAAGAAATCAACGCTTGTACTGTTAAAATCAACGTTGACGTTGACGGCGTAAGCGAACCCTGGCTTCTTCTTTTCAAAAACGAAACACACAACCATCCCACAGAAATCGAGCCCT
>JAZRFO010000124.1:0-5399 GCA_045643685.1 Acutalibacteraceae bacterium | reverse complement strand
CTTAGCACTTAATTAAAAAGCCCCTTGCCGTAGCAAGGAACTTTTTATCTTAATATTCATCTTTTATGGATAAACCTTTGGTGTTGTAATAACTTGTTGTTTTACCATAGTATGCTTTCTCGGAATAAGTATAGGTTACACCCTTTTGGGCAGTTTTGTCAAGGTAGCTTACCTTCGAGTTACCTGTAACTGTTGCTAATTTAACCCAACTACCGTTACCTGTTTTACGGTAAACAATATATCCATTGGCACCGATTACCTTATCCCATTTGAGCGTAACTCCTGATTTTGCACTTGTTACACTCTTGAGCGAAGGCGTTGCAAGAAATCTAATTGAAATACCACCTGCATAGAAACTTGAATACGTGCTACCATCATAAGCTTTTATGGTATACGAATAACTCTTACCGCTTGATACCTTTGTATCTTTATACGAAGTTGTTGAACCATTTTTAATTGTGGCAATTCTTTTCCAATCCTTTTCATCGGGCGCTTTACGATAAAGTACGTATCCGTCTGCATTTCCAACCTTACTCCAAGTAATCTTTACACTTGTAGCCGCATTTTCAATCTTTTCAAGGGTAGGTGTTGCAACATGCATTATACAAAGACCCGTCTTATTGTAACTTCCGCCACCCGCTTCATTAAAAGCTTTTACCGTATAGTAGTACGTTGCACCTGTCTTTGGCATTTTATCTATCATTGAAATTGACGTGGTATCGCCCACTCTTTCCCATGAACCTCCTTCGACTTTGCGATAAACTCTATATTTATCAGCTCCGCTTATTTTATCCCAAGTCACCTTAACACCACTTACGGAATTCTGAACTTTGGTGAGTTTAGGTGCAGCACAGGTAAGTTGCGGGATTACACCAGTCTCAAGAACTTCACCACATTCGGTACACTCTTTATATTTTATACCCGGAGCGTTTACCGTGGCTTTTTCATCAATCAACCAATCGGAAGGTATATGCTCCTTTGCAGAGACTGTTATCTGAGCAACAAATACCATATCACATGCCAAACAATGGCTACCTTCTGTTTTACCTGCAGTTGTACAAGTTGGTGCAATCGCTTCATCTGTAACAACAGTATGACCGATTGCAGGAATTGTTTCGGTTTCAAGCACTTTATCGCAAACGGTACACTGTTTATGTTTTGAACCATTTGTTGCACAAGTTACTTTTTTATCAACAATCCATTTAGATGCCTTGTGTCCGGTTGCAGATATTGTTGACTGTACCTTAATAACTTTATTACAAACAGAACAATGGCTACCTTCTGTTTTACCTGCAGTTGTACAAGTTGGTGCAATCGCTTCATCTGTCACTTCCGTATGACCTAATGCATCAATATACGAGTCTTTATATTCGTATCCACATACCGAACAACTGTGAACAGTATAACCCTGCTCGGTACACGTGGGTTCTTTAATTTCAGTTTTTTCCGCGTGAGTCGGAGCAATTACATTAGGAGAACCTACTTTAAACGCCGTCATATCGGTTAGACTCGTTGTATCCCAATCGGAACAATCAAGTGTCAGTTTCGGGCAATTATAAAACATACTGTACATCGTTGTAACGTTGCTCGTATCCCAACCTGACGGAAGTACCAAAGATTTTAAAGAAATACAATCTTTAAAAACAGAATTCATTTGCGTTGTTTTAGAAATATCAAAACTGCTGATATCCAAAGTTTCTAATGAAGCGCAACCAACAAAGCACAAATTCATTGCAAGAACTTCAAAAGAATCGGGGAAAGCCACTGTTTTTAGTGACATACAACCATTAAACGTCTGTCCCAAATTAATTCCTGTTCCAAAACCGCTTAAATCAACACTTTCTATCGAGGTGCATCCCTTAAATGAACCACTCATAAAAACGTTGCCGTTATAAACATCCCCAAAGGTAACACTTTTCAAATTTTTGCAGTCACAAAAAACGTTTAAATACTGTTTTACACCAGAAAGGTCAAAATAGGACAAGTCAACTTTTTTTATTGAACTGCATCCCGAAAAAACATTTGCCATATTTACAGGCTTAACATTTTTAAAACTTGAAAGATCCAGAGAAACCAAACTACTACAATTTTTAAACATTCCCTCAATAGTTGAAATGTTAGTTTTATTAAGGTTTTCAAAGCCATTTATACTTATCAGATTTGTAAAACCGGCAAACATTTCATTGCAGTTTTTATTTGCAACAATGCCGTTTTCATCCCCTTGGATAAACAATTTAGTGCCTTTTCTATAAACTGTCACATTACCATTATCAGAAAAACTTGCGTCCCATTGCTCATCCGACGAAGCAACATAACTATTCACAAAAGAGATTTCTGTAATCTTGCTCTTGGAGAGTGAGCTATTATACCATGAATTTCCGGGTTTAAGAATATTACTATTGCAATTTATGACCGTACCGCTCGGGTCATAATATGTATCACCCTCCACATTTTTTATTGTGGTATCTAACCTATAAAAAGCGATAGGCATAAATTTTCCGGAAATGAAATCTCTGCCTTTTAGCAACACTCCATTTTCGTAAACGTCAACGACGTATCCCTGTGACTCATCCGTTAATTCTTTTCTTGAAACCGGCCCCTGTTCATTTCCGGTTCTCGGTCTTGAAAGAGACGGAATATGAACTGAATGACACCCGAAAAAATCATCATAGTTTGCGTAATTGTCTTTTGTTTGCAAACCAAATTCCATATGAGTGTGACCATGAAAAAAAGTTACATTAGGATAATGTTCCATAAGACTTTCAAAAACCTGTGCTTCTGTTCCACCCCAAATATCATTATCGTATATACCCCAAGGATTCCCACAACTCTTATTAGGTCTTACATGTTGAAAAACAAAACAACGTTTGTCTTTATTGGTTTCTAAAGTTTCATACAACCATTGAAGTTGTTCATCGGTGAACAAATTGTCTTTAGTACATCCCGATATGCCTAACATAATAAAAACATCGTCGCCACGAGTAAAACTGTAATACAAATCCTGGTTAGTATAAGGTTTAAGTTCATCCATACCAAGATTATTTGAACCTGACTCATGGTTGCCAGAAATAGCATAAACCGGTTTAGAAGTATAAGTATCAACTAAATATTTGTATTGTTCAAATTGGGATTTATTTGACGCAGTGTGAATAAAGTCACCACAAATAGTAACAAATTCAATATCAGAGTTACTTTCAACATACTCCAAAGCTTTCTGAAAGTCACTTTCTGCTGTTTTACTTCCAATATGAACATCCGAAAACGCAGCAAACGAATACAATTTCGACCCTAATCCCGAAGCTTTTAAAGCGCCTAAATCAATATCGGCAACTTTCTGGTTACTCTCATCATAAACTCCAATAGATGTTGCATCTAACGGGGCAGTATTTTCTGCAATAAAGTTATCGTATACAACCTCTTTATCCGAACCATCAACTTCAAGTGTGCAAATCTCGGTATAATCCGAAATAACGTTACCCGAATTTTCATATTTTAAAGTATATTTACCAACCGGAAGATTTGCAGGTAAAGTTATGGAAACATCCTTTTTACTATCAAGATTCTCCGCAACAGTATAATCGCCACCGATTGCAACAAAACTATAACTGCAAATGATTATAATGGCAAGAAGAAAAGATAATCCTCTTTTAAAAACTATGTTCATATAAAAATCCTCTGTACAATTTATTTTGTATATTTTCCCAAACACAAACATTCTAAAACAACATGTTATCTTGCGTTATCCTTTTTAGTTTTTTTCGCAACATCACTTGCCATGAGGCAAACTTAGTTTTTCAAGATATCCCAAAATATCAAATGTCTCCGTGGGGCTATTGTTTTTTAGATACAACGGATGGTGGGGGTGACCTTTTACAGACTTTTTACCTACAGAAAACCACTGGGCGCCGTATTCATTACCGATTTCAATCATATCCTTTACACAGGGAATAAGGTATGGTCTTTTTTCGATAATTGTACCCCAAGCCGCCCATATTGCGGGTTTTCTCCCTTCTTCATAAGTTGACATTATGTAACGAAAAGCATTCATATTTTCTTTATGTAAAGCCTCGTTGAAAGAGCCGTCCATATCCTTAGGGTTAGTTGCTCTTTGAGCATAGACGTTGAACATTATAAAACTATCATAGCCGTTGAAAGCGGCGGTGCGCTCAACGGATTTAAGTGTATTATCAAGGTCATCGGGCTTTGCGGTAGATGGGTTTATACCGATACAAACAAGTGGGTTAACACCACGAGTACCCAAAATATAACGATACTCTGTATAAGCATTAGGAACGTAAAGCCATTTTTCGCGATTATATTCAAAAGAGCCGTCCGCCTCTGTTCTAAGCGCATCTTCGAAACCGAGTATTTCCATTTCATTGGTTTCACAAAGTGGTATGTGCATTATTATCATCCTTACAACATTTTCGTGTATCATTATACAATAAATACATTATATTTTTCAATATATAATGGGAGTGTAAATTAGAAATTTAATAGCCTTAAATCATTAATTTTGGCGCATAGCTTTGTTAAAATGGGAAGCAACCCGTCAGCCTATGGTGCGTTTTCATGAAGTATTAACGGAAAACATTAAATTTGAACCTAATAAATTCCTGATTTACACTCCCTCTGCTTGACTTTTTTTTATGGTATTATATAATTATGATGTGAGAAAATGTGCGGTTTTTCAATCGCTAAAGGAGATATTTTTATGTATCATTCAATGAAAATTGCGGGTCTTGACAGAAAATTACCCCTTTGCCCCTTAAACGAAAGTTTACAGATTGGTGCTTTTGTTATCTTCGGCGATGCAGAGCTTACAGTTGCTTGTGCCGACGAACTTCTTAAGAAAGCACCCGACTTTGATTATATAATCACCGCCGAAGCCAAGGGTATTCCCCTCGCACACGAAATGTCACGCCAGAGCGGTAAAAAATACTTTGTTGCAAGAAAGAAACCCAAACTTTATATGACAGGTGTTTTTGATGTTATTGTTAACTCAATCACCACCGAGGGTGAGCAACACCTTTACCTTGATACCGCCGAAGCAGAGCAAATGAAAGGCAAAAAGATTCTTATTGTTGACGATGTTATCTCACTTGGCGAATCCCTTAAAGCGGTACAGACCCTTGTTAATAAAGCTGAAGGTGTAATTGCAGCTAATATGACAATTCTTGCCGAAGGTGATGCGGCAGACCGCGACGATATTATTTATCTTGAGCGTTTACCCCTCTTTGACAAGGAAGGAAATGTTTTATAATGGCAGGTATACTTTACGTTGTAGGTACACCCATCGGTAATTTAGGTGATTTTTCACCCCGAGCCGTTGAGGTGCTTTCCTCTTGTGATTTTATTGCCGCCGAGGACACACGCGTAACCATAAAGCTTCTTAACCA
>JAZRFO010000123.1:0-4115 GCA_045643685.1 Acutalibacteraceae bacterium | reverse complement strand
TTGGCGCACTCAATAGCACCCTTCATAAGGTTAACTGTTCCGTCGTATTCGAGCAAGCTCTTGTGTGCGTGATTAATTCCCACAACATTATCAAGAAGCTCCTCACCATAAACACCCTGATATTGAATGTTATGAATTGTGAAAACGGTTTTGATATTCTCGTAACCGGGCTTATCGGCATACATTGTGCTGTAATAAACAGGGGTCAATGCGGTCTGCCAGTCGTTACAGTGAATAATGTCGGGCTTGAAACCGATGTGGGGGATTATTTCAAGAATTGCTCTTGAGAAAAATGCGAAACGCTCCGCATCATCATAAAAGCCGTAAAGAGAATCTCTTTTGAAATAATACTGATTATCAAGAAGATAATAGATTACGCCACCGGCTCTTGCTTCAAATATTCCGCAATACTGTCTGCGCCACGCAACAGGCACGGAAATATTTGTAATAAATTTCATAGAGTCCTTAAGCTCTTGCTTAATATTATCGTAAAGGGGCATTACCACACGGCAACCAATAAGTCTTTTTCTTAAAGCCTGAGGCAATGAACCTGCAACATCACCTAAACCGCCACTGGCAATAAAGGGTAATGCTTCACTTGCAGCATATAAAACCTTCATTTTGTTTTCTCCTTTCCTTAGATAACAATTTCCTTACCTACGAACAAGGGATAACTCTTATCACCCGAAAGAACCTTTTTGGGAGTGATAACTGTATTTTTATCCATAACAACACAGTTGAGCTTTGCATCCTCACCAACAAAAGCATCCTGCATAAGAATTGAGTTTTCAACAACTGCACCCTTTGCAACTCTTGCGCCACGGAAAATAATACTGTTTTTAACAGTACCTTCAATCTGGCAACCGTCGGCAATAAGGGAGTTTTTGCAGTTTGATGTAATGCCGTAAACAACGGGCATATCGTTACGAACCTTTGTATATACGGGTGTTTCATCGTTGAAAAGTTCTTTTCTGTTTGCCTTTTCAAGAAGCTTCATATTGGCCTCGAAGTATGTGTTCATACTGTCGATTGTGCAATTCCACTCAGGAATCTTATATCCGTAAATGTTGAGTGTAGCAACGTTTTTCTGAAGAATGTCCTTTTCAAAGCTTGTATAAGCGTAGCTCTGTGCATCGCCGATAAGTCTTTCGAGAAGGGCTTTTCTTATGAGAATAATATTTGCAGAGTAATTTACATCCGATGCAGTTTTAAGGTCGATACCGATATTTGTAACCTTTGCATCCTCGTTAACGTCAAGCACTGCCTGATTGTTAAGCTTCGGAAGTGTACCTGTGCAATAAGCGATTGTAATATCTGCATTTTTCTTTGAATGGAAGTCAAAGAGTTTTGATAAATCTGTGTTGCACACAAAATTAGAGTCCATAAGGAGAACGTATTCCTGTTTTGAATGGGAAATGAAATCCATTATTCTGCTTAAAGAATCGATTCTGTTGTTAGAATCAACTGCCGCAGAAGTAAAGGGCGGAAGCAATGTAAGTCCGTCAACCTTTCTTGAAAGGTCCCAGGGTCTGCCGCTTCCTACGTGGTCCATAAGTGAACGGAAGTTACGGTTTGCGATAACACCAACCTTTGTAACACCGCAGTTAACCAGGTTTGAAAGAGGGAAGTCTATAAGACGATATCTGCCACCAAAGGGTACTGAACCCATTGTTCGTCTTGCTGTAAGAGCACCAAGGCTTGAATCATAGGAATTTGAGTAAACAATTCCGAGTACGTTTTTCGGCATCATACTGTTTCGCCCTCCTTAACATCTTCTGAAATCATTGACTGCGCTTTAACCTTTGCATTTTTGCCTACAGTCACACCGGCACCAACAACGCTGACACCCCAATTATCAAGGTTTTCGCATTTTTCGGGATTTTCGCCAACTACTGCGCCTTCTTCAATAACTGCATTTTCAGCAACCATTGCATACTGAACAACCGCACCTTTTTTGATAACTGCACCGGGCATAATGATTGAATAATCAACAAATGCGCCTTCTTCAACTGTAACGTCTGAGAAAAGGATTGAGTAGTCAATCTTACCTTCGATTTCGCAACCTGCAGAGGCAATTGAGTTTTCGATCTGTGCTTTATCGGATACGTACTGGGGAGCAGTAGCACTACCTCTACCATAAATTTTCCATGAGGGGTCGCTTAAATCAATATTTGCCTTGGGATTAAGAAGGTCAAGGTTTGCTTCCCAAAGTGAGTCGATTGTACCAACGTCTTTCCAATAGCCCTCAAATCCATAAGCAAAAAGTCTTTCCCCTGCTTCATGCATTGCGGGAATAACATTTTTACCGAAGTCGTTTGAAGAATCGGGGTCGTTTTCATCATCAATAAGATACTGACGGAGTTTTGACCAGGTGAACATATAAACACCCATTGAAGCCTTGTTGCTCTTGGGGTTCTTGGGTTTTTCCTCGAAAGCGGTGATTCTTCCCTCATCGTCGGTGAACATAAGACCAAAACGTGAAGCTTCCTCCCACGGAACTTCGAGCATAGCAATTGTACAAGCCGCATCCTTTTCCTTATGGTACTGAAGCATTTTTGCATAGTCCATTTTATAGATGTGGTCACCTGAAAGAATTGCAACATATTCGGGATTATATCTGTCGATAAAGTGAATATTCTGATAAATAGCGTTAGCGGTACCTTTATACCACTCTGTGCCCTTAATCTGCTGATATGGTGAAAGGATATGAACACCGCCGTTTGCACGGTCAAGGTCCCAGGGACCACCGTTACCCAAATACTCGTTAAGTTCAAGGGGTTGATACTGTGTAAGAACACCTACGGTGTAAATACCCGAGTTTACACAGTTTGAAAGGGGGAAGTCAATAATTCTGTACTTACCGCCGTATGGTACGGCAGGTTTGGCAATGTTTTTTGTAAGAACGCCAAGTCTTGAACCCTGACCGCCTGCAAGAAGCATTGCAATACATTCTGTCTTTTTTGCCATTGTTGTCACGTTCCTTTCGATTTATATGAAATTAATTATTTTTCTTCGTTTTTGCTTTCTTTTATTTAAGTGGACGAAAGCTTTAACTCTATGTAGTTATCATAACCGTGTATTACACCATTCTTTAACTAATAACTCTTTTTGAGTTTCTCTTAAAACGAGTGTAACGTTAAATTATGATACATCAATATAATGATAGCAAATTTATTTTTTCATTTCAAGGGTTTTTGATATATTTTGTTCAAAGACAGTATAAATTTACACCCAAATCATTGGTTATTTTACACAAAGAAACACCCATAAAACGACCGAACAATCTTAATTCAAAGAAAAATTTATATTCCTCCCCTATTTTCGCTTAAAAAATTAACAAAATATTTAAGCCTATTTTTCTCTTTTGTAAAAATAAAACGCCAAAAAGTGGTATTATATAAACCATTAACTTAAACGTTTAACTATTTTGGAAAGGGGACGAAAAATGGAACTGCGAAAGCTGGTTAGTGAGCTGATTTCCATCTCTGCAATTCACCGCTACAGAATAACAAAAGCCGCATCAAGCGTAGGGCTTTATTTCGGTCAACCGATGATTTTAGAATACGTGCTCCAACACGATGCCTGTACACAAAAAGAGCTTGCGGAAGCTATGCACATTTCCGCCGCAAGTATTGCCGTTACAATAAAGCGCATCGAAAAAGCAGGGCTTATTGTCCGCACACCCGACGAAACAGATTCACGGAAAAACCACCTGAGCATTACGGAAAAAGGCAAAGAGGCTTTTATGGAGTTCAGAAAAATCTGTGATGCAACGGACGAGGCAATGTTCCGGGATTTCACCCCTGAGGAAAGAGAAACGTTGCACAAGCTTCTGGCAAGGCTTCACCAAAACCTTGATTCAGAAAAGCTTACTAAAGAAGAAATTAACCGAGTTTTAAACAAGGAGGCGTTTGATAATGATTAAAAATCTTTTGCGCTACGCAAAAAAATACACGGGCTACGCCATTATGTCACCCGTGGCAATTATCTTTGAAGTTCTTATAGAAGTTACAATTCCCCTTTTGATGTCAGTTATTATCGACTGCGGTATAAGTGGTCAGTCCTTAGCCGAGAAAGAGAGCTTCATTGCAGATATTCTCATTAAAATGGGCTTT
>JAZRFO010000122.1:0-7532 GCA_045643685.1 Acutalibacteraceae bacterium | reverse complement strand
GTGTGGGTTTTCATAACCCTATAAGGCTGTTTTTGTGAAAAAATCGTGAATTATGGTGGTTACACGGGTTTAGCTCGTCCTTTGGTTTTCAAAGGACGAGTTTTTTTATTATTTAGTAAAGGACTGAAAGTTTTGCCTATTACAGATTTTCTTGTTAATAACGCAAAAAATTACAAGGACGAAGTTGCCCTTGTAGAAATCAACCCTGAAATTCAGGAGTAAAGTCGCCAGACATGGAGGGAGGATTCTCTTATTGTGCCTAACCCCTTCAACGCAGGTAGAGATGAAATGACCTGGGGCGAGTTTGATAAAAAAGCAAATCGTTTTGCAAACCTTCTTCTTTCAAGAGGTATCAAAAAAGGGGATAGGGTCGCAATTCTTCTTATGAATGGTATCGAGTGGCTTCCTGTTTATTTTGGTATTCTTAAAGCAGGTGCTCTTGCGGTGCCTCTTAACTACCGTTATACTGCGGATGAAATTAAATACTGTCTTAAACTTTCTGATAGTGACGTGCTTGTTTTCGGACCCGAGTTTACAGGTCGTGTTGAGCAGATTTCCCACAGAATTCCTGACGTTAAATACACTTTCTACGTTGGTGAGGATTGTCCCACTTTCGCAGAAAGCTACGACAGACTTGTTACATATTGTTCATCAAAAGCTCCCGATGTTGAAATTACTGACGATGATGAAGCGGCAGTTTACTTCTCATCAGGTACAACAGGCTTCCCCAAGGCAATTTTACACGCTCACAAGAGCCTTGTACACGCAGCGCTTACCGAACAGGCACATCATTCACAGGGCAGGGACGACGTTTTTCTTTGCATTCCGCCCCTTTATCACACAGGTGCAAAAATGCATTGGTTCGGTTCTCTTGTAGCAGGTAGCAAAGCAGTTTTACTTAAAGGTACAAAACCAAGTATTATTATTGAAACCGCAAGTCAGGAGCGTTGCACAATTGTTTGGCTTCTTGTTCCGTGGGCTCAGGATATTCTTGATGCCATTGATAGCGGTGACATTGATTTAAGTCAGTACGAGCTTTCGCAGTGGAGACTTATGCACATTGGTGCACAACCTGTTCCCCCCAGTCTTATTAAAAGATGGCTTACAATTTTCCCCCATCATCAGTACGACACAAACTATGGTCTTAGTGAGTCTATTGGCCCCGGTTGTGTGCACTTAGGTGTTGAAAACGTTCATAAGGTTGGCGCTATTGGTAAAGCAGGTTACGGTTGGGAAGTTAAAATCGTTGACGAACACAGAAATACAGTTCCTCGCGGTGAAGTGGGCGAACTTGCAGTCAAAGGCCCCGGTGTAATGCTTTGCTATTATAAGGATGAAAAGGCAACTGCCGATGTTCTTGGTGACGGTTGGCTCTTTACAGGCGATATGGCTCAGGAGGACGAGGATGGTTTCATTTTCCTTGTTGACCGTAAAAAAGACGTTATTATTTCAGGTGGTGAAAACCTTTATCCCGTTCAGATTGAGGACTTCCTCCGTAAACACGAGGATATAAAGGACGTTGCGGTTATTGGTCTTCCCGATGCGCGTCTTGGTGAAATTGCCGCCGCAATTATTGAGGTTAAAGAGGGTATAACCCTTACAGAAGATGATATCAACGATTTCTGCTACGATTTACCCCGTTACAAACGTCCCCGAAAGATTATTTTTGCCGACGTTCCCCGTAACCCCACAGGCAAAATCGAGAAACCCAAGCTCCGTGAAATTTACTGTGGCGAAAGCCTTGTTGCTTCACAGAATGAAATTAAGAAATAATATTTCAAAGAGGTATAGATAAATGAAAAAACTTTTATTAGGTAATGAAGCCGTTGCACGCGGTCTTTACGAGGCAGGTTGTCGTGTGGCTTCAAGCTACCCCGGTACACCCAGTACAGAGGTTACCGAATGTATTGCAAAATATGAAGAAATTACTAGTGAGTGGGCACCTAACGAAAAGGTTGCTTGTGAAGTAGCTTTCGGTGCTGCAGTTGCAGGTGCACGTTCATTCTGCGCTATGAAGCACGTTGGTCTTAACGTTGCGGCAGACCCTCTTTTCACTTCATCATACACAGGTGTTAATGCGGGTCTTGTTATTGTTGTTGCAGATGACCCCGGTATGCACTCATCACAGAATGAGCAGGATAGCCGTCACTACGCACAGGCTTCGAAAATTATGATGCTTGAACCCGCAGACTCTGACGAATGTCTTAAATATTCAAAACTTGCTTTCGAACTTTCTGAACGTTTTGATACACCCATTCTTCTTCGTCTTACAACACGTGTTTCTCACTCAAGAAGCCTTGCTGAAGTTGGCGAAAGAGTGGATAACGGTCTTAAGGCTTACGAAAAGAATCCTCAGAAATACGTAATGGTTCCCGCAAATGCTAAAGTTAAGCACGTTGAAGTTGAAAAACGTATTCTTAATCAGGTTGAATATTGTGAAACTGATGCAGTTGAAGCAGGTCTTAACACAGTTGAATACAATAGCAAAAAAATCGGTGTTATTACATCGGGTATTTGCTACGAATATGCAAAAGAGGCATTGGGCGAAAATGCATCATACCTCAAATTAGGTTGTGTATATCCTCTTCCCGAAAAGCTTATTAAAGATTTCTGCAACGAATGTGAAACTGTTTACGTTCTTGAAGAATTGGATGATTACATCGAAACTCATTGTCGTAAAATCGGCGTTCAGGTTAAGGGTAAAGCCGAATTTACTCTCTTGGGCGAATATTCACAGGGACTTATCAGAAAAGTAATTTTAGGCGAAGAAACATCTTCACTTAAAGCAGACGTTCAGATTCCTCCCAGACCTCCTGTGCTTTGTGCAGGTTGTCCCCACAGAGGTCTTTTCTACACACTTAAAAGATTAAACGTAACCGTAAGCGGTGACATCGGTTGTTACACCCTCGGTGTTGCAAAACCTTTGGGTATGATGGATACAGTTCTTTGTATGGGTGGTAGCGTTTCAGGTCTTCATGGCAGAAACCTTGCAAACCCTGAAATGGCAAGTAAGAGTGTTGCAGTTATCGGCGACTCAACATTCATTCACTCAGGTGTTACAGGTCTTATTGACATCGCTTATAACAACAGTAATTCTGTTACAATTATCCTTGATAACAGTATTACAGGTATGACAGGTCATCAGCAGAACCCCACAACAGGTTACAACATTAAGGGTGAACCTGCAGCAGCAGTAAGCCTTGAAAAACTTTGTGAAGCAGTTGGAATCAACAACGTATTTGTTGTTGACCCCTATGACCTTAAGGATTGTTACGATAATATCAGTAAGGCACTTTCACTTAACGCTCCTGCAGTTGTTATTTCAAGAAGACCTTGCGCACTTCTTAAAACAGTTAAACACAATCCTCCCCTTAAAGTTAACAAAGATAAATGTAAGTCCTGTAAAATGTGTATGAAAATCGGTTGCCCCGCTATCAGTATGAAAGATGGTAAGGCAGAAATCGACTTTACACAGTGTCTCGGTTGCAACGTTTGTTCACAGCTTTGCAAATTCGATGCTATTGAATAAGAAAGGAGAGTATATGTTATGAATAAATCAATTATGATTGTTGGTGTAGGCGGTCAGGGAACACTCCTTGCAAGTCGTATTTTAGGTAGTGCTCTTCTTTCAAAGGGCTATGACGTAAAGGTTTCCGAGGTACACGGTATGAGTCAGCGTGGCGGTTCCGTTGTAACTTATGTAAAATATGGTGAAAAGGTGTATTCACCCGTTGTAGGTGAGGGTGAAGCAGATTTGATTCTTGCTTTCGAACAGCTTGAAGCCGCAAGATGGCTTTCTTGCCTTAAATCTGATGGTAAGGTTATTGTAAATACACAGAAAATTGACCCTATGTCAGTTGTTATCGGTGATTGTCAGTATCCTGAAGGTGTTCTTGACTCAGTAAGAGCAACAGGTGCGGCTGTTGTTGAACTTGATGCACTTCCTCTTGCAGTTGAAGCAGGTTCACCCAAGGCTACAAACGTTGTGCTTATTGGTGCTATGGCAAAAAACACCGACATCGACAAGGAAATCTGGATTGATGCAGTTAAAGCCTGCGTTCCCGAAAAATTCCTTGAAATGAATCTTAAGGCATTTGAGTTAGGATACAACCAATAAAAATTACAAAAGATGCACTCACAAAAGAGTGCATCTTTTTTATTTTCACATATAATATATTGGTGAATGTTATGATAAAAATGTATTTCAAGCCCCGATTCAAACACCCACCGCCTATAAGGGCAAAAAGGTTTATTTCCAAACGCAAAGCCAATATAATTATATTCAGGGTTGTTTCAATTTTTCTTGTGATGTCAATAATTACGGTTATATGTGATATGAAAATGCGACCCATAATCGAAACCGTAGGGGGGACAGCACTTAAAAATTCCCTTTCCAACGTCCTTGACAGAACAGTCAATGAAATTGTTGATGAGCTTGGAGTTCGTTATGGTGAAATGGTGAATATTGAAAAAAATCCCGACGGCTCAATTATGGCAATTACACTTAACAGTTCATACATAAACGGTTATAAAGCGGATTTGTCCGACGGGTGCTCCGACAGATTATCAAAGTTTGACAGAACCACGGTGCCAATACCTATGAGTTCAATTATCGGTCTTGCTTTTTTTGATAATCCTATTTTCAATATTGACGTTACGGCAACCATTTACGGCTTTGCGGTTACGGATGTTATATCAAAATTTGAAAGTGCGGGTATTAACCAGACACGGCACACAATTTATCTTGACGTAAAGGCTTCCGCCCACGCGTATATGGGTCTTGTTCACCTTAATGAAAGTGTGGACGAAACCATTATACTTGTTGAAACCATAATTGTCGGCGAAGTGCCACAGTCATATTATGTAAGGAACAATTAAAAATCCCGTTACAGAGTAAATACTGTAACGGGATTTTTTATTAGCCAATGAATTTATCCATAAGTGTGTGACCGATTTCAACGTAGTTGCCTGTTGCTTTGGCGGTTTCTTCTGTGAATGTAGTAACGCCGTTATCTGCAGCCTTTGACTTCTGGTAAATCATATAGGGTACTGCGTCACCTGCGTGGGTCATTGTAACAATGGGTGTGGGGTGGTCGGGAAGTACCATGATTTTGTAATCATCATACTTTTCAAGGGCATCAACTACCTTTGAAAGGACCTTTTCGTCAATAATCTCAATGGATTTAACCTTGTTTTCAGGCTCGTTTCTGTGACCGCATTCGTCGGGGGCTTCAATGTGAATGTAAACAAAATCCTTTGTTTCTAGCTCTTTGATTGCACATTCTGCTTTGCCTTCGAAGTTTGTGTCAATATAACCTGTAGCACCGTCAACCTCGGGTGCGTTCATTCCTGCACATTTTGCAATACCCTTAAGAAGGTCAACTGCAGAAATTATTGAACCGTCAACACCGTATTTCTCTTTGAAATCGGGGAGTGAGGGTTTTGTACCTTCGCCCCAGAGCCAGATTGAGTTTGCGGGACGTTTGCCCTCTGCGAGTCTGCGTTTGTTAACGGGATGCTCCATAAGGAAGTCGTAGCTTTCCTTCATCATACCGATAAGTTCTTTTGCATTTTCACTATTTGAAAGGTGTTCACCGATAACCTTACCCGAAATGTCGTGGGGAGGTGTGAGTTTACCTAAATCGAGAGTGCCCTCATGCCATACAAGGCAATGACGGTATGCAACACCGCTATAGAATTTAAAAATATCGTTGCCGAAATGTTCTTCAACGCTTTTGATGATTTCAGTAGCATCTGCAGTAGAAATATCACCTGCACTGTAATCCACCATTGTTTTATCCTCGTAATTTTCCTCATCGGAAAGGGTTACAAGATTGCAACGGAAGATAATGTCGCTATCGAGCATATTTACACCTATACTTACCGCCTCAAGGGGTGAACGACCTGTGTAGCATTCCTTGGGGTTGTAACCAAGAACGCTCATATTTGCAATATCGCTACCGGGTTTAAGGCCCTCGGCAACAGTTTTTACAAGACCAACTTCGCCCATACTTGCAAGTCTGTCAAGACAAGGCTTCTTAGCTAATTCCATAGGTGTTTTGCCACCTAATGCAGGTACGGGGTAGTCAGCCATACCATCGTACAAAACAACAATATATTTCATAGGATAACCTCTTTTCTGAATGAATGAAACCATTTTACAACTAAATAACGGTCATTGTCAATAAAATGACCAAAAAACCTTGAAAAATAAAGGGATTTGGGGTAATATAAAATGCATAAATACAAAACAAGGGAGTTTGATTTGTTTATGAAATTACCTATTGCCATACAGCTTTATTCCGTTCGCGACGATATGGAAAAAGACTTTGAAGGTACATTAAAAAAAGTTAAAGAATTAGGCTACGAGGGTGTTGAATTTGCAGGACTTTTCGGCAAAAGCGGTGCCGAAGTAAAAGCTCTTTGTGAAAAGATAGGTCTTGTTCCTGTTTCTGCCCACGTTCCTTATTATGATATGCTTGAGAATCCCGAAGCAGTGCTTAAGGATTATCAGGATTTAGGTTGTAAATACGTTGTTGTTCCTTACCTTACCGAGGAATGTCGCCCCGGTACTGACGGTTGGGATGCAACAGTTAAGGGTATCGGTAAAATCGGTGAAGCGGCTAAAGAAATGGGTATGCTCCTTCTTTACCATAACCACGATTTTGAGTTCCTTAAAATCGATGGTGAATACGCACTTGATATCCTTTACAATACTATTCCTGCAGACATCCTCGCTACAGAGATTGATACCTGTTGGGTAAACGTTGGTGGCGAAGAACCTGCCGCTTATGTTGAAAAATACACAGGCAGAGCCCCCGTTGTTCACCTTAAGGACTTTAGCGGTTCAAAGGGTAACGGACCCCTTTACAAACTTATCGGTATTGATGAGGAAGAAACCGCAGGCGAAAACACATTCGAATTCCGCCCCGTAGGTAGCGGTGTTCAGAACTTCCCCAAGATTATCGCTGCCGCAGAAAAAGCGGGTGCAACTTGGGTTGTTGTTGAACAGGATGACCCCTCAATGGGTAAAACACCTATCGAATGTGCACAGTTAAGTATTGAATACCTTAAGACATTATAAAAATAAACCCGTCTGACAAAAGGTCAGGCGGGTTTGTTAATGCAAAATTTCGGGATTTGCCATCGGCAATTATAATCGGCTTGCCCCGAGATGCTCTTATCATTTATCTATTATTTCTTAAGAAAAAAGCTCCGCAGAACTGCGGAGCTTTTTAGAATTATCTGTTAAGGATAAGTTTTGTAAGTTCAACAGGTCCAACGATTGTGTCGCCTTTGTAAACTCTCATGTTGCCTGAAGCGATTTCGTCGATAAGGATAACTTCGTCGTTGTTGTAACCGAACTCGAACTTAATATCCCAAAGGTCAAGACCGATTGTCTTAAGGTCGTTAGCAATAATCTTTGTGATTTTGAGTGTCTGTTCTTTCATGCTTTCAAACATTTCGGGGCTCATAACACCGAGTGCTGCAAGACCTTCGCCTGTAACAAGGGGGTCACCCTTAGCATCGTT
>JAZRFO010000121.1:0-1689 GCA_045643685.1 Acutalibacteraceae bacterium | reverse complement strand
TTAACTGAAACACCCAGAGATGTTCCTACGCATGAGCTTTCTGATACAAAAAAATGGATTACAAAAGTCGGTAAAGTTTTAAGGAAAACAAGTCTTGATGAATTGCCCCAACTTTTTAACATTCTCAAAGGTGAAATGAGTATTATCGGTCCGAGACCCGCTTTGTGGAATCAGTTTGACCTTATTGCAGAGCGCGATAAGTATGGCGCAAATGACGTTAAGCCCGGATTGACAGGTTTTGCTCAGATAAACGGAAGAGATGAACTTGAAATTCCTGAAAAAGCAAAACTTGATGGTGAGTACGTTGAAAAAATGAGTTTTATTTTTGACACAAAGTGTTTTATAAAAACCATTGGTAGCGTTATCAGAAGCGACGGTTTTGTGGAAGGTAAAGCCGCAGGTGAAAATATAAATAACAAAAATGATTAATAAAAGGATTAATTTTATGGCTTTGAAATTAATGTACATTACAAATAATCCTCAGGTTGCCGCTCTTGCCCAGAGTAGTGGTGTTGACAGAATATTTGTTGATATGGAATACATCGGTAAAGAAGAACGCCAGGGCGGTCTTGATACCGTTAAGAGTCACCATACAGTAGAGGATGTTAAAAGTCTTCGAAAGGTGCTCAATAAAACGGAGCTTCTTGTACGGGTAAATCCCATTCACGAAGCAGGTGAAAACTG
This sequence comes from Acutalibacteraceae bacterium, assembly GCA_045643685.1. Taxonomy (GTDB): domain Bacteria; phylum Bacillota; class Clostridia; order Oscillospirales; family Acutalibacteraceae; genus DTU089. The sequence goes on along the minus strand of JAZRFO010000121.1, from coordinate 1,005 downwards.
GTGCAGTTCCGAAGAAGAAATCAACGCAGTTGTTGAAGCGGGGGCGGATATAATAATGCTCCCAATGGCAAAAACTGTTGATGAAATTAAAAAATTTGTTGAATACGTAGGCGGCAGAACAAAGACAATGCTTTTGCTCGAAACTGCCGAGGCTAAAGAGAATATACGAGAGATGCTTGATGTGGGCGGTATTGATATGGTTCATATCGGTCTTAATGATTTGCATTTATCTTACGGTATGAAGTTTATGTTCCAACTTCTTACGGATGGTACAGTTGAAGAACTTTGTAATATTATAGGAAGTTACGGTATTCCTTACGGATTCGGCGGTATTGCAAGGCTTGGTTTCGGTATGTTACCGGCAGAGCACGTTATTGCCGAACACTACAGACTCGGTTCGTCAATGGCGATTTTATCCAGAAGTTTTTGTGATATATACAAAACTTCCGATATGGCTGAAGTTCATAGGCTTTTCGAACAGGAACTTAAAAAAATCAGAGAATACGAAACCGAACTAACACAAAAAGACGATATTTTCTTTAACGAAAACAAAAAAGAAACTGCTCGTCTTGTAAATATAATTGCAGAAAAAATACAGAAATAAAAGATTAAAGTTTTCAGAAGGGAAGAAACTTTTAAAATGACAGAAACAAGAAAACCCATTCCGCTTGCAACTCCTACAATGCATGGGGACGAAATGAATTTTATTCAAGAGGCATTCGACAAAAACTGGATTGCACCTCTAGGCTTTAACTGTGATGGTTTAGAAAAAGAAATGAATGAATATCTGTGCCGTAACGGAGGCAAAAATCAGGAGGCACTTTCAATGGTTTCCTGTACGTCTGCGTTACATCTTGCGATGATACTTGCGGGAGTGAAAAGGGGCGATAAGGTATTTTGTTCCGATATGACCTTTGCGGCAACGGTAAACCCCGTAAGCTATGAGGGCGGTGAACAGGTTTATATAGATTCCGAATACGAAACCTGGAACATGGACCCCAAAGC
>JAZRFO010000120.1:0-7578 GCA_045643685.1 Acutalibacteraceae bacterium | reverse complement strand
GATCCGACTTGGTAAGGGTCACGAAACATATCAGGTAATCGGCAAAGAGCGTGTTCATTACGATGAACGCGAGGTTGTAGCCGGAATTTTAGGGGATAAAAAATGAAAAAACTCAGTTTGAAAGATGTGGCTCAGTTTTGCGGTTCAAGTACAAATCTTGATGGTGAAATAACTAAAATTTCAACCGATAGCCGCGATGTTGATGAAAATACACTTTTTATTGCACTTATAGGCGAGCGCTTCGATGCTCACGATTTTATCGGTGATGTACTTGAAAAAGGCGCAAAAGCCGTTGTTTGCAGTAAAAACGTGGGTGACGATGAACGTATAATCTATGTAGAAAATACAGGTAAAGCACTTCTGGATATTGCCCACGGTTACAGAAAAATGTTTAATATACCCTTTATCGGTCTTACGGGCAGTGTCGGTAAAACCACAAGTAAGGGTATGATTTATTCAGTAGTTAAAAAGGGTTTTGATACTCTCAGAACTGCGGGTAACCTGAATAATGAAATAGGCGTTCCTAAAACCCTCTTCGGTCTTGAGGAACACCACGAAGCCGCAGTAATTGAAATGGGTATGAACCATTTTGATGAAATTTCAAGACTTTCACTTACCGTTGAGCCTTCAATTGCGGTAATTACCAATGTTGGTACTGCTCATATTGAAAATTTAGGCTCAAGAGAGGGCATATTAAAAGCCAAACTTGAAATTCTTGATGGAATGAAAAAAGGCTCAACTCTTATTATCAATGGTGATAATGATATGTTGGCAGGTGTGGAAAATGAAGATTACAATATTCTTCGTTTCGGCATTGAGGGTGAAAACCTCTATATGAGAGCGGAGGATATTAAATCCGACGAAAAGGGTAGTATTTTTACCGCAGTTTGCGGTGATGAAAAAGCCACGGTTTTCGTTCCTGCAGTGGGTATTCACAATGTTTACAACGCTTTGTGTGCTATGTGCGTGGGTAAAGAGTTAGGCTTTACCTTGGAAAAATCCGCACAGGGTGTGGGCGATTTCGAACCCGAAGGAATGCGGCAGAAAATCACTGAGATTAACGGGGTTACCTTTATTGAGGACTGCTATAACGCTAACCCCGACAGTATGAAGGCATCCCTTGAAGCTATGAAAACCTTGAAAAACAAACGCTCTTTCGCAGTTTTAGGTGATATGCTTGAGCTTGGTGATTTCAGTGAAAAAGCACACCGCACAGTTGGTGAAATTGCCGCTGACACAGGTTGCGATTTCGTTCTTACATACGGTGAATGTGCAAAACTTATTTCAGATGAAGCCAAGTCCCGGGGCGTTTATGCCGAAAACTTCGACGATAAAGAAAATATAGCAGAATTTTTATATGAAAATCTTTCGGAAGGTGACGTAGTGCTCTTTAAGGGTAGCCGCGGAATGAAAATGGAAGATATATTTAATTCACTTTATAAAAAAATGGGTTAAAAGGGTGATAATACTTGATTTTTTGCCTGTTAAAGGGTAGGATTAAAGTATCAAAAAATAAGGAGCAAAAACTATGGATGTTGTAATTAAATGCCTTGTAGGTGCCGTAATTGCTTTCGGTATTTCCTTTGGATTGGGTTATGTTGTAATACCCTTCCTTCATAAACTTAAATTCGGTCAGACCATTCTTGATATTGGTCCTAACTGGCATAAAAATAAACAGGGTACACCCACAATGGGCGGTATATTATTTATACTCGGTACTGTTATAGCCTTTGTTGTAATGGTTATAATAGATAAGGTTCTCGGTGGGGATATTATCGGCTCTGTTGTTTCAAGTGGTTCGGCAGAAAATCTTGTGAACGAAATTTCAGAAGTTGCAAAGTCCAATTACATAAAAGTAATCGGTGGTCTTATAATGGCTCTCGGCTTTGCTTTTATCGGGTTCCTTGATGACTATATCAAGGTTGTTAAAAAGCGTAATCTCGGTCTTACCATTTTACAGAAAACCGTATTACAGGTTGTTCTTATGGTAGGTTACCTCCTTGTTCTTTATATCAATGACCCCACAGGCGCTATGCTCATTCCTTTCGTAGGTGTTGTGGAAACTAAAGTTTTCTTCTGGCTTATAGGCTTTGCGGTTATTTACGCTACTACCAATGCGGTTAACTTTACCGATGGTATCGACGGTCTTTGTGGCTCAGTTACACTTACTGCGGGTATCAGCTTTATCGCCATTGCAGCATTACATAATCGCCTTGGTGTAAGCCTTCTTGCATCCTGTCTTGTAGGCGCTCTTATCGGTTACCTTATCTGGAACTGGCACCCCGCAAAGGTTATGATGGGTGACCTTGGTTCAATGTTCCTCGGTGGTCTTATTGTTGCTTTCGCCTATGCGGTGGATTGTCCCATTATCATTCTTCTTACAGGTATCATTTACGTTGCCGAGTTCGGTTCAGATATTATACAGATCGGTTACTTCAAATTAACTCACGGTAAACGTATATTTAAAATGGCACCCATTCACCATCATTTTGAGATGTGCGGATGGAAAGAGGTTAAAATCGTAAAAATCTTCTCTGCCATAAATCTCTTAGGCGGTCTTGCCGCAGTACTCCTTTTCTACTTCGGTGTAGAAAGATAAATATCTAAAAAACTTTTTGAAAGGTGTGGTAACATGCAAAAGAAAAATAAGTTCAATGACTTGTTTGTAAAAAACAGTATGGATATGCCGTTTTTTCTTATGATGTTAGGACTTATGACAATAGGACTTGTTATGCTTTTGTCCTCAAGCTACATCTACGCCTTTTACAACAGTGGTTCCGGTGACAGTCTTTATTACTTTAAAAGACAGATTGTTTTTGCCATAGTCGGCGTTATCGGAATGATATTCTATTCAAAATTAAACTACAAATATATAAGAAATATTGCTAATATCGGTTTGATTGTGTCGCTCCTTTTACTTGCGATTACAGTTTTACGAGGTGGCGGTGACGGTATCAACAGATGGTTCGGTATCGGTTCATTCTCATTCCAGCCTTCGGAAACTGCTAAGCTGATGCTTATAATGTTCTGTGCAACAGGTCTTGACAAGGACCATAAAAAAATCATAAGCTCCGAACCCTCCAAATCGGCATGGGCTCAGAAAATTACTGAGTTTACAAAGGGTAGTATCAAAATCACACAGGGAACAACCACGATGTTCTTCTATGCCCTTGTTATTGCTTTTACTGCGGGTATGGTTCTTTTGGGGAGCCACCTTTCAGGTGCGATTCTTATTATGCTTATAGGTATTGCGATGCTTTGGATAGGTGAGTGCAGAGCCCGTTGGTTTGCAATCGGTGGTGTAATTGCTCTTATTGTTCTTATTTATGTTATATTCAATTACGAGGACTTACCTCTTAAAGAATATATGATTGAGCGTATTAAAGCTTGGCGTATCAAGGATTTTGAACCCGATGATGCCCGTTGGCAGATTAACCATTCACTTTATGCTATCGGCTCGGGCGGTTTCCTCGGAGCAGGTCTCGGTAATTCTAAACAGAAATACCTTTACGTTTCCGAATCCCACACCGACTTTATTTTCTCAATTGTGGGTGAAGAATTAGGTTTCGTAGGTTGTGTGCTTATTCTTCTTGCCTTTGCGGCACTTATTATCCGCGGTATCTACATCGGTATGCACGCAAAGGACCGTTTCGGAGCTTTGCTTGTTTTCGGTATGACTGCTCAGTTAGGACTTCAGGTAATGTTCAATGTAGCCGTTGTTACCGATACGGTGCCTAATACGGGTATTCCGTTGCCTTTCTTCAGTTACGGTGGTTCGGCTCTGCTTATAACTTTAATTGAGATGGGTACTATTCTTGCAGTTTCCCGTCAGGCAGATTTGCCGAAAGTCTACTTTATGCGTAAACTTAAAAAATCAAACAAAAAATAAAAAAGGAACGTGCTATATGAGAGTTTTAATTGCGGCAGGGGGTACAGGCGGTCACGTTAACCCCGCACTTGCAGTTGCAGGTGAAATCAAGAAACAATATCCCGACGCTGAAATCTGTTTTGTCGGTACTCCTGACAGAATTGAGTCAAAAATTGTTCCTGCGGCAGGTTATCCTTTAAAAACTATTGAAGTTTCAGGTTTTAAAAGAAGTTTTTCTCCTGCGGCAATAAAAGCTAATATAAAAACAGTTACTCGTCTTTTAAAAAGTTCGGGTAGTGTGAAAAAAATTATAAATGAGTTTAATCCCGATGTTGCCGTTGGTTTCGGTGGATACGTAAGCGGACCCGTTATAAGAATGGCGGCAAAAATGGGTATTCCCACTGCTATTCACGAGCAGAATGCATATCCCGGTGTTACTAATAAAGCCCTCGCTGAAAAGGTTGATGCGGTAATGCTTACTGCCGAGGAAGCCAAAAATCATATGAAATTCAGAAATGAGCCTGTTTTAACAGGACTTCCTGTTCGTGGTGAGCTTTTTGAAGCAGATAGTGAAATATCACGTAAGGAATTGGGCTTTAATGATGACCCCATAGTTCTTTGCATGGGCGGTTCTTTAGGTGCTAAGGTCATTAACGAAGCAATTGTTGATTATCTTGCGGAAAATAAAGATAAAAATATCAATTTTATGATTTCAACGGGTCAGAATGGTCTATGGGTTCCCGATAAACTTAAGGAAAAGGGCGTTGACCCCGAAAAATACCCCAATATCAAAATTCGTACATATATTGATGATATGGCAAGATGTCTTTCTGCGGCAGATTTGGTTATTTGTCGTGCAGGTGCATCATCACTTTCTGAAATTCAGGCGTTGGGTAAGCCCTCAATACTTATTCCCTCGCCCAATGTTACAGAAAATCATCAGTTCCATAACGCAATGGCTCTTGTTAATAAGGATGCAGCAGTTCTTATTGAGGATAAGGACCTTAACGGTGAAACTCTCGGCAAAGAAATCGAGAAGTTTATGAGTAATAAAAAGCTACTTAAAACTGTTGGCGAAAATGCCCGTAAAATGGCGGTTACAGACGCTTCTCAGCGAATTTGTAATATCGTTGTGGGTTTGATTAAAAAATAATATTAACACTTTTACGACACAGGCATAATATACAGCATAGAACTCCTGTAAAATTAATCTGAAAGGAGCGACTGTATGTCTGCCTTTGTCATTAACGGCGGAAGACGGCTCAACGGAAGTCTACGTGTGCAGGGCTCAAAAAATAGCGTTTTGCCCATACTTGCCGCCACTTTACTAGTAAAAGGGAAATCGGTAATACATAATTGCCCCATGCTTTCGGATACCCATAGTACGGTTAAAATTCTTCGTACTCTCGGTTGTCGGGTAATTCGTAATGGTGACACCGTTACCGTTGATAGTACCGATGCCGCAGGATATGAAATTCCTGAGGATTTAATGCGTGAAATGCGCTCGTCCGTGGTGTTTCTTGGTGCGGTGTTAGGTAGGGTAGGTAAGGCTGAAATATCGACCCCAGGTGGTTGCGAGATTGGTTTAAGGCCTATTGATTTGCATCTGTATGCAATTAAAAAAATGGGTGTTATAATTGATGACAGTCACGGCAGACTATGTTGTACAGTGCCTGATAAATTAAAAGGCGCGAAAATCACATTTTCTTTTCCAAGTGTAGGTGCAACGGAGAATGCAATTCTTGCCGCAGTTACTGCGGAAGGGAATACTACCATTGTTAATGCAGCCAGAGAGCCTGAAATTACGGATTTGTGTAATTTTCTTAATTCCTGCGGTGCAAAAATAAAAGGTGCAGGGGAAAGTGTAATTACAATAGAGGGTGTTAATACCCTTAAGGGTTGCGATTATTCTGTTATTTGCGACCGAATCGCTGCAGCAACGTTTCTTGTGGCAGGAGCTGTAACAGGTGGGGATGTTGAACTTAACAACACCATACCCGCCCATTTAAATTCAGTTTTACCTCTTTTAGAGGAAGCAGGGTGCGAAATAAGGGTGCGATGTAAATCCGTTCGTCTTAAAGCACCACGTAAATTAAACAGAATAGATAAACTAGTTACCCAGCCATTTCCCGGGTTTCCTACGGATGCTCAGGCTCCCTTTACCACATTGGCAACAATCGCAAAGGGTACTACGGTAATAGTTGAAAATATATTTGAAAGCAGATTAAAGCATATCCCCGAGCTTGTGCGTATGGGTGCTAAAATCCGAACAGAATCAAGAGTAGCCGTAATTGATGGAGTAGATAGATTATACGGTGCCGAGGTTTTTTCGCCCGATTTAAGAGGCGGTGCATCGTTGGTTCTCGCGGGTCTATGTGCGGTGGGTACCACAACTGTCAGAAACATAGGTTTTATTGACCGCGGATATGAGGATTTAGAAAACAATCTTTGCAGTCTTAATGCAGATATTTACAGGAAGGTTTAAAAAATGGAACAAAGGAACAAGAAGTCTAAACGTTCTAAAACTAAAATAATACCCCCTAAAAAGAAACGTCCCGAGAGTTTATCAAGGGACGAAGTGCGTTCAATAAATAAAAAGAAAATCAAAAGAAAACGAAAAGCCGAACGTCTTGCGATGCTCTCTGCACTTGCTCTTATAGTAATGAGCATCGGTGTGGTTTTAGTTCTGGCGCTTTTCTTTAAAATAGACACAATAACAATTAAGGGTGATAAAGTCTATGCCGATAAAGAGGTTATCCTTCAGAGTGGTATAGAAACAGGCGATAGCCTCATAAGGGTGAAAGAAAGTAAAATCAACGAAATACTCACAAAGGAGTTGCCATATATTGGCAAAGTTACCTTTGAGAAGAAATTGCCCGATACTTTGATTATAAACGTCACCGCTACAAGGGAGGTCGTAGCTTTCCAGGGTGGTGCGGGATTTGTACTTGTGGATGCAGAGGGGAAGGTCCTCAGTGAAAATGCATCTATGTTAAGAGATAACGTTGCCGTTGTAAGCGGTATAAAAGTCAAAGAAGTATCCGAGGGTGAAACAATCGTCCTTTCTGATGAAAAATTGACCCAAAACTTTTTAGCGTTACTTACTGCAATCCAAAACAGTAAAATTGAACTTCTTACAGATATATCTTTGAATAAAGATGGTAATTGGGTTATGCGTTATGATGATCGTATAACAATTAAGGTGCCATCAGGAGATGCCCTTGAAACCGAGCTTAAGAGAGCTGTAGAGATACTCAATACCGAAAACGAAAGAAACCCATATACGGAGGGTGTGCTTGACTTGACTATGGGCGATAACGCCTATTTCAAACCCGGTGCCGAAACCACCGAGCCGAGTACCAAGGTGAGCGAAAAATCACCTGAAAACGAAAGCACAACCGAAAAAAGTGAATAAATCGTCCCAAGTATTGTGAAAAATGCAGAAAATAACAATTTATAATGTAATATAAGTAATTTTTTTAAAAAATAACTTGATATTGTTACGAAACTGTGTTAACATTTAAGGGATGTATTATAGGTAAAACTATTTTTGTATATTAGTGTATAATTTAGGAGGAAGAAAAATGAACTTTGAAATTTCCAATGATTTTGAAGACGTTACCCAGATAAAGGTCATCGGTGTCGGTGGCGGCGGCGGAAACGCTATTAACCGTATGGTTAGCTCAGGTGTTCAGGGCGTTGAGTTTATC
>JAZRFO010000119.1:0-3296 GCA_045643685.1 Acutalibacteraceae bacterium | reverse complement strand
CTCCCTGTTAAACAGGGAGTTTTTTCTTATGATATTGTACATTCACTTTCTCTTGATGATGCTACAATGCCGATATATGTTCTGCCTGAGTTGAGGGCAAGTTCGTTGCCGTCTGCGTCGTAGAATTTCATCATATCTGAGTAATCGCCCTTTTCCCAAGTGATTTCCTGATATGTTCCGTTTGAAACGTAAACGCCGTTACCTTCTGAAAGGTCGAATGAAATTCTGCCCTTTTTGTCACCTAAGCTTGATTTGTCTGCATAGCAAATAAGAAGGTTTGTGAAGTTCTGCTGATTACCGTCACTATCGTTGAAGTTATTTCCGTTAAGTGTACTGTAATAAAGGTTATCTTCAGCGTTGTATGTGTAGGTGTATGTTGCGTAGCTTGAGAAGGCAACTTTCATTTGATTGCATTCGCCGTCTGTGAGCTTACGGGCGGATGAATTGAATTTGAAAGGATTGAGATAATCCTCGTTAATTTCAGTTCTGAAATCTTTGTTTTCAATAGCTTTCATAACCCTTTCGCCTGTTGTGTAGGCTCTGTGTTCGGATGAAACATTTCTTGAAGTATCTCTTGCAAATGCGCCGCTGTCGCTCATACCATCAATGTGGTCTGTTCCGTGGTTGTCAAGAGCGTTATATGCCTGAGGGCTACCGCCGAAATGAACGAATATTGCGTCAAATCCTTCAACCAATTCAACGAAATAGTGACGAGCACTTCTTGTGGGGCCAACCTGTTCGGGGATTCTTGAAGCATCCGCGAACATAAGGAGCATTCTTGTAATACCGCCTTCGGCTTCCATTTCCCATACGATGTCTGCGTCTGTGATACCCCACTGAGGTCTTGCGTCCTTGTGGTTTTCAACTGAAATTATAACAGGACGGTTTTTAAGAAGTTCTTCGGGGTAGTTTCCTTCACCTGTAAGGGGGTTAATACTTCTTGTAACGTAAGGCTCTGTGGTAGGAGCCTGAGTTGTAGGGGGAGTAGTTGTTGTAATTTCTTCTTCGGGCTCTTTTCCACATCCTGCAAAAACACCTGTTAAAACAACAAGAGTAAGTGCGAGTGAAAGTGCCTTGAAGAATCTGTTTTTTCTGAGTTTTGTCAATGGTATCAGTCCTTTGGTGTGTGCTTTACTTAAATCCAAAATTCAACAAGATGTAAAATCTCGGCATAAAGAGTTGGATTCTGTGTATCTATTGTAACATCTGCCACGGAAAAAACAAGGGTAATTGTGTAAACAATACTTAAAATTGTCGAAATGAATAAAACTGTATTCAAATTTATGTGACATTGTTTTAAATTGTTTTTTTCAAACAGAGCAAAAATAATGATTGCCGCTGCTAAGAAGAAAAATATACCAAAATCGCTGTAGTATCTTTGTAAGAGTCCGCCTGCCTGCGTATCGGCAATTACAAGGGCAAGACCAATTGTTAAAAGGGTAATTACTAATGAGGCAACGCCATTTTGTTTCAATGTTTGGTATGCTTTCGGTAAAGCACCGGTGAACCATAAAACAGGGAGTGATGTAATCAAACCGCCAAAACAGAATTCGTATATTGTTTTACCCATATATTGGGTGTCGATATCAACGGGGTTTATATATGGGAAAGCGGATGTGAATTGAGGTGTCTGGAAAAGGTAAGTAAAAATCCCGAGTCCTGTTCTGCCTATATCAAAACCGCGTTTTGTAACGTCGTTTGTAGTAAGGTTGTAGCCCGAGCCAAAGTCTGTAATTGAGCCGAAGCGGATGTAATTATAGTACATTATGCCTGCCGCTACTACCACAAAAGGCACGGCTAAAACCAAAAGATTTAATAACCCTTTTTTAGTTGTGATTTTCTTTTCAGTTAAGAAATAACTTGCGAATATGGGGAGTGCAACGGCACTTGCAAGCACCAATTGAGGTCTGCAACCTACTGCAAGGGCGCAACAAAGTGAACCTGCCACGAAGAATAAATTACGCAGTTTTTCTGTGTTTAAGCCTTTAATCCATAGGAAAATACCCCATACTACAAAGGCGAGTCCCGTCATTATGGGCACGGAGTAAAAGTCGGGCCTTTTCACAAGGAACATAACACCGCAGCAATTCACTGTGGCAAGCGCCATAATTAAAAATGTTCCTACGGAAACATTTTTGAATTTCTTTTTGCAAAGTATACCCAAAAGTTTAAATACACCTATGGCAAATATAAATGCAAATATTATAACACCCACTGCTGATGGAAAGGGTGCATCCATAACAGCTCTGAAGGGCAGATACATCATCAATAAAGGAACTATACCGAAGTAAACGTAATAATGCCCTTCGAAATATGCCACATCCCAACGGTAGGTATCACCTGTAATTGTAGCCGTGTTGGCTCTTGCGGTGGTGTCGTAGGGGTTATCCATATCAATTAGTGATTGGGGAACATCGTCGTTGTCAATGTAGGTTTTACCCTGAAGTATCGCTTGTGCCAGTTCATCATATTGATTATGGTGTTTGTAGGCGAGTTCTGAAAATACAATTCCGTCATCAGTTATATCGAAGCCTAAAAACGATGGGTTCATAGTACCCACAAAAACAAGAATGATACATTCCAAAGCAAGAAATGCCACAGTAAGGTTGTATCTTAAGTTTGGGGCTTCCGAGTATTTGTGGTTGTATATGGGTGAAGATGGTCTGAAAATATATAACAGAACAAGAATACCTATTACAACAAGAACTCTCACCAAAGAAAACTCAAAGGGACGTTGAGTGTTAATAGTAACGGAGTTTATCTCGATATCATCTTCGTTATCAAATTGTATTAATAATCTTTTGCTTTCACCCGATGTGTGGATGTTTATATATTCGCTTTTTTCAACAGAATAATAAATGTCTTTTTCGGGGGTAGGGTAGTAAAATTGGTTTGCTTCATCGGTCAAAAAAAGTCGGAGTTTTACTGTATCTGAATTGTTCTCGGTTAAATCAATTCTTATGTTTTTTATATCGGTGTTGATATCAGTGAATTCTACATAGTCGTTATTAGCAAATGAATACATACCATTTTCTGTAAGGTTATCGCTCATTTGCTCCGATAAGTCAATTGGAGTATTTTTAGTGGTAGTATAGTAGTTAATATTAAATAATGTAGCCTCAATACCCACAGCAAAAACCACCATAGCCACCACAGCCATAGCACAGGATTTAATAAAATTCTTCTGGCGTTTGCTTACTAAATAAAGCACCAAGGATGAAATAAGAGTAAATATCAAACCGATAATACAAACAGCAATCATAAAATAACTCCCTGAAAAATATAATTTGATTTGC
>JAZRFO010000118.1:0-3758 GCA_045643685.1 Acutalibacteraceae bacterium | reverse complement strand
ACAATACCCTTAAAGTCTGCGCTTCCGATTACCGCGGTGCACTTATAGGTGCCGCCCTTGACGGTAAAGAAATAGGCAAAATCGTATATCCCCCCTATTGTGTATACGAAACTGATGTTGAAAACGGCGCTCACCTTCTTGAGCTTACTCTTTTCACTCATCGTTACAACACTTTCGGACCCGTTCACCTTGTTAACGAAAAAGAAAGCTGGCACGGCCCCGGTGCCTGGAGAAGTTCAGGTGTAAACTGGAGCTACGAATACGTATTAAGAAAAATAGGTATCTTAAAAGCACCTGTGACAGAATAAGCAAAACCCCTGTCGGAATTGACCGACAGGGGTTATTTTTTTATTTCTTACCAAGTTCAAGTGTTCTCTTGTATGCTTTTTTTACTGCGTTCATGGCGTTTGCTCTGAAAGCGCCTTCTTCAAGGGCTTTTACACCTTCAATAGTACTTCCTGCAGGACTGCACACCGCATCCTTAAGTTTCCCGGGATGTTCACCCGTTTCAATAAGCATCTGTGCCGCACCTTTAAGGGTCTGTGCTGCGTAAAGCATTGCCTTATCTCTCGGCAGACCGCATTCAACCGCACCATCTGCGAGGGCTTCGCAAAACATAAAAACGAAAGCGGGACCGCAACCTGAAACACAGCTTGCCGCATCTATTTTATCTTCGGAAATCTCGTCAAGAACACCCGCATACTTCATAACGTTGCAGAAACCATTGATTTCCGCTTCGGAAACAAATTCATTGGCGGTGTAAAGAATCATACCTGCACCTACGCTTACGGGCATATTGGGCATAATTCTTATAACAGGGCAATCCACCCCTGCCATTTCAACTATGGACTGAGTACTTACCCCTGCCGCCATACTTACGAGGGTAAAATCAGTTGTTCTTTCCTCAATAACAGGTGCTATTTTCTCAAAAAGCGTACTTAACATCTGGGGTTTTACACCTAAAAAGATGTAATCGCAATTAAGAACAATATACTCTGCATCTGCAATATTAACGTCTGTTTCATCTGCAAAATCCCTGATTTTTTCAGAAACCACGTCAAAAACAAATATATTTTCCGCACCTACGGATTTTATTGCGGCTTTAGCAAGGGCTCCGCCCATATTACCGCAACCTAAAAAACCGATTTTTTTCATATTCTCACCCTTTAGCGACTTCTATTTTAGCGAATTTGACCGTCGCCTTTTATAATGAATTTATATGTAGTTAACTCCTTAAGACCCATGGGTCCTCTTGCGTGAAGCTTCTGAGTAGAAATACCCATTTCACAACCTAAACCGAACTCACCGCCGTCAGTAAAACGTGTTGATGCATTTACATAAACTGCCGCACTGTCAACTGACATTGTAAATATTTTTGCATTATCCTGATTTTCGGTTATTATTGCCTCACTATGACCTGTGGAATGAGCCGAAATATGCTCAACCGCCTCGTTTACGTCGCTGACGATTTTAACACCAAGAATATAGTCAAGGAACTCTGTATCAAAATCATTTTCCCCTGCAGGTGTTCCGTCGATTATGCCCTGTGCCTTTTCATCAAGGCGAAGTTCGACAGGAATAAGACCTTTTTCGGCTCTGTTTTCACAAAGTCTTGTTTTAAGAAGGGGCAAAAATTCCTTTGCTATATTTTCATTTACAACAATTACCTCACAGGCATTACAAACGGAAGGTCGGCTTGTTTTTGCATTCTCAACAATGTTCAATGCCTTGGGGATATCGGCGCTTTCGTCTATATAAATGTGGCAGATACCCGTACCCGTCTGAATACAGGGAACCTTTGCATTTTCCGTACAAGCCTTAATAAGACCGGCACCGCCTCGTGGTATAAGAAGGTCAACGTAACCCACCGCATTCATAAGCTCTGCCGCACTCTGTCTTGTGGTATCCTGTACGAGGTTTATTAAATTTTCGGGAAGTCCAATTGAAGAAAGACCCTTACGCATAGCGTTTACAATGGCATTGGCAGAGAGAAACGCCTCTTTACCTCCACGAAGGACACATACGTTACCGCTTTTAAGCGCGAGAGCCGCCGCGTCGGACGTAACGTTGGGTCGGCTTTCATAAATTATTGCCACAACACCCATGGGAACCGCAGTTTTTTCAACAACAATTCCGCTAGGACGCTCTACCCTGTCAAGCACCTCACCCACAGGGTCGGGCAAAGCCGCAACCTGACGGATACCATCCGCCATACCATTTATGCGTTCCTCAGAAAGAGCGAGTCTGTCGAGCATTACGTCTGAGATAATGCCTTTTGCTCTTTCAAGGTCCTTTGCATTTTCTGTAAGGATTTCTGCACTGTTTTCCACAAGTGCATCTGCCATTTTTAAAAGGGCATCATTTTTTGTCTTAGTATCAAGAGAGCAAAGAACACCCTTGGTGCTCTTTGCTTCTTTTAAAATATCCAATGTTGATTTCATATAAAAACCTTATTTCTTTGAAATAAATCTTGTTCCTACCTTTTTGCCGTCCATAATATCGTAAAGAACCGCCGGTGAAGAACCATTTGCAATAACAACATCCGTGCCTTTTGCAGTACATTTTTTAGCCGCAGAAAGTTTTGTTGCCATACCACCCGTACCGAGGTTTGTTCCGCTTTTACCGCCCAAGCCCTCAATTTCAGGTGTGATTTCCGTAATTTCCGAAAGAAGAACGGCATTTTTATCCTCACGGGGGTCCGCAGTATAAAGACCATCAATATCCGAAAGCATTACAAGTAAATCTGCGTGCATACTTACCGCAACAATAGCACCCAAGGTATCGTTATCACCAACGGAAATTTCATCTGTGTTAACGGTATCGTTTTCGTTAATAATGGGCAGAACACCAAGTTCGAGAAGTCTGTTCATAGTGTTCTTGATGTTGAGGTATCTTGTGGGGTCCTCTAAATCAAGACCCGTAAGAAGTATCTGTGCCACAGTATGGTTATATTCCGAAAAAAGTTTATCGTATGTATACATTAATTCGCATTGACCTACTGCCGCCGCAGCCTGTTTCGTAGGCATATCAGAGGGTTTCTCTTTAAGTGAAAGCTTACCGACACCCATACCGATAGCACCCGAAGACACAAGGATTACCTCGTGTCCCGCGTTTTTAAGGTCTGAAAGGACTTTGCAAAGTTCCTCTACGTGGCGGATATTGATACAACCTGTGCTATGAGCAAGGGTTGATGTACCCACCTTAACAACTAATCTCATTTATATCACCAAAATTCATTCTGTTTCGCCGTCGTCTGTACGTTCTTTTACTTTAACTGCTCGTGTAATTGCAAGGTCAGCCATCATCTGCTCTCTGACTTTACCGTTTACATTAAAGAAACTAAGGGAAATAGCTTTACATATTCTACCTATTGCAGGAGCAAGGGTAAATACTGTCCATATAGCCTGTAACATATTGGGGTCTGTATGAGGAATAACTACACCATGGGAGTTCATAAGGGGTTCGTACTTGATAGCTTCAATAATAACACCGCTAAGAATTCCCGAAACACCGTTTGCTATAAGGGTAATATAACCCATAGCGGCACTCATCATACCTTCGTTTCTGATACCTGTTTTCCACTCAACATAGTCGTACATATCACCCTCAAGCGCAGTTCCGCAATAACGCTGAACACTGTTCATAGCACCTGCAAGAGTAAGGAAAAAGACTATAATAATAAGGTTAATAATATGGTTGTCCGTAGGCTTATAACCTACAAAATACATAATGAGATAAACAAGTCCGCAATAACCGTA
>JAZRFO010000117.1:0-3487 GCA_045643685.1 Acutalibacteraceae bacterium | reverse complement strand
AAGGATATCGTAACCGTATTTGCAATCGTTAAGAATACTTACGCCGTAATCACCTTCGGAAAGGTCCGCCCATTTGTGTGCACATTGCTCGTAACGTGCCGCATCAAAGGGAGAGTTACGGTGAGTGGGTCTTTTAATAGCGCCGTGAGCCGCCTCAAAGGTTGCCTCAGTGTTAAGTACGTTAACATCAAATGCCGCTTTCATAACCTTGTCGCGTTCCTGCCAGTCAACCTCTGTTTCGAAAAGAAGTGAACGAGAGCCTGAGTAAAGGATGATGTTCTGTGCAATTGTGGATTTATTGAATTTTCTTGTAACTCTGAGAACTGCTCTTAAAGGTGAGTTTTCAATTACTTCAACACTCTCGGCTTTGCGGAGTTCCCATTTTTTCTTTTCGTAGTTCTGCTCAAGGTTCCAAGCGGTTTCGTGAACGCATTTATCAATGAAAACAGAAATAAGGTTACCTTCACCGTCAAGGGTTTCGCGGTTGTTTTCCTTGTCGAATATAGAGGTAAGAATACCATTTTCGTCGTATTCAACGCGGAGCAATTCATTTTCAATAACACCGTCCGCTACTGAAACACCGCTTGACTTTTGTGCCTCACCATAGGGGAAGAACTTGTAACCCATAGGGGGAACATCATTTGCAATAAATTCGGTGTATTCTTTGCCGTCTTCGGTGAAATGTCTGCAAAGACTGTCAAAAGTCTTTGTGCCTTCAACCTTAACAGGTGCCGTAACAGAGTGTGAAAGGAAGTTCCATACAAGAACACCTTCGTTGTTGATTTCAATTTTAGGAAGAATTGCATTAACAGAAGCGTTAAACATTTCGTTACCGTCAATTTCAAGCTTCTTGAAGTCGGGACGGCAATCCTCCATAGCCTCGTGGATGGATGTACCGGGTAAAATATCGTGGAACTGGTTTTTAAGAAGTAAAAGCCATAAATCCTGTAAACGGTCTTTATCGTATCCGCCACCGAAAATACCCGCCATCTCAATTCGAGGTAAAAGGAATTCGTTTTTGCGGTTTCCTTTCTTTATGAAGCCCTGACTTGTGTATGTACCACGGTGGTTTTCATAATAAAGCTCATCATTATAAACGGGTAATTCCTCGCGGATTTTTTCTGCTTCGGCGAAGAATTCGTTGGGATGACCCATTCTTGCAGAGGGAAGACCGGGATAGTTTTTAAGACGCTTTGCATTTTCAAGCATTCTGTATGTACTACCACCGCCACCATCACCGTAGCCGAACATACCGAAAGCGGTTTTCATAGTGCCCTTAAGGTCACATTCGTCAGCAGATTCAACTAAATAAGCAGGGTCGTAGTCGCCCTGATAGTGGGTTCTTTGGTTAAATGCAAGAATTTCGGAGCCATCATGACCCTTCCATTTGTAAAGGGTGTGGGGGAAACGGTTTGTATCCTGATTACGGAGTTTGGATGTAATAAAGTATTTCATACCGCTTTTTTTGATAATCTGCGGTAATGCGTGTGAGAAACCGAAACAGTCGGGGAGCCAGTATGTATCTGAGGAAACACCGAACTCTTTAAGGAAGAATTCGCGTCCGTAAAGAAGCTGACGAATCATGCTTTCGCCCGATGCTACGTTTGTGTCACATTCAACCCAGGTGTTGCCTACAATGTACCATTGACCGTTTTTTACCTTCTCTTTAATTCTTTCATAAAGCTCGGGATTGTTGTGCTTAATCCAATGGTAAACAATTGCCTGACTCTGTGTGAAAGTGAATTCGGGATAGTGGTCCATAAGAGCGAGATTGTTTGCAAAGGTACGGGCAGTTTTACGCTCGGTTTCCTGAGTACGCCAGAGCCACGCAATATCAAGATGACTGTGACCATCCATAATAACCTCGAACTGAGGAGTATGCTTTATTTTTGCAAGCTCAGTATCAAAATGCTCACAAGCAATTGCAATGGATTTTCTTGTTTCGCTTTCTTCGAAATCGAAATCCACAAGGTGAAGTGAATCATCAAGCACCTTGTAAACTGCCTCGCGGATGTAGTCATCTTTAATGTATTTCATAGCATCCCATGCAAAGGCACAGTTGAGATAGAACTTTTCGCAGACTTCATCAATTAGGGCAAAGTTTGCAAATTTAAGTTTGTACTCGCTCTCTTTTTTACCCGCCATAGCGTCGTTGCAGAATGCGGCAGAGTCAAGAACCGCCTCAAGTTCAATTTCCATAGGTTCGCCGAATTTTAAGAATTTGTTGTTCATAACAACAGTTTCACGGGCGACCCAACCGCTATTTTCACGGGATGAAACAGAGTTTGCAATTTTGCCGTCGATTTTAACCATAATTTCGCCACCGAAATCAAGGTTAAGATAAATCTTTTGGTCCTTGAAACTTTCGGGGAGTGTGCATTGTGCTTTGAAAACTCTTGCACAGTCATAACGTGCAAACCAATGGTCACCGAGATTTATGGTTTTTTCGGTTTCAGGGAAATATTCATATTCACCATTACCGAGGTAATTACCATCATAGGTTGTCCATTGGGGAATGGACACGCTTTCAACCTCACAGTATTTTTTTAATTGTTCTAGCATATCGAACAAAACGCCGTCTTTAGGTGTTCTCATAACATCAGCTCCTGATTTTTCCAATATACCCTAATCATACCATATACACAAATTACGAGCAATAAAAGAATTGGAAAAATAAGGGTTAAAATATAACAAAATTTGCCTTCTTAAATTGGTATTGTTGATGAGAATAAGAAAAGTAAAATCCAGAATATATGTAGTCTTTTTGTGTCAAAAAATATTAACTAAATTTGTCACAATTGCGAATTGAAAAATAAACAAAATAATTTGATAATTAAAGTGCATATCTTTGTGTAAAAAGAGGTAAAACTATGGCGGTTTTCAAATGTAAAATGTGCGGTGGTGACCTGAGTATTCAAGAGGGTCTTACCATATGTGAGTGTGAATATTGTGGTACAAAGCAGACTATACCGACTTTGGATGATGAAAAGAAAATAGCGTTGTTCACCAGAGCTAACAAGTTTCGTTTTGCTTGCGAGTTTGATAAAGCGGCTGGCGTATATGAAAGTATAGTCGAGGATTTTCCTGAAGAAGCAGAAGCCTATTGGGGTCTTATTCTTTGCAAATATGGTATCGAGTATGTTGACGACCCTGCCACAGGCAAAAAAATACCTACCTGTCACCGTTCATCATTTGACAGTATAATGGATGATAGTGACTTTGAAATGGTTATGGAAAATGCCGATTCAACTGCAAGAAAAATTTATCGTGAAGAAGCTAAGGTGATTGAGGAGCTTCGTAAGGACATTGTGGCGGTGTCAAGCTCTGAGGAGCCCTATGATATTTTTATCTGTTATAAAGAAACGGATGAAAACGGTGACAGAACCATTGACAGTGAAATTGCTCAGGATGTTTACACTGCACTTACGGAGAAGGGCTATCGAGTATTTTTCTCTAGAATTTCTCTTGAAGATAAACTCGGTCAGGA
>JAZRFO010000116.1:0-11559 GCA_045643685.1 Acutalibacteraceae bacterium | reverse complement strand
AAAAAAGTGATTTTATAAACGGTGCTTTTGTGGAAACAGTGGGAATTGCAAATAGTGATACTTGGATAATTACCCCCGACTCCATTAAGGTGGGCGTTGGCACTGAAATTGTAATAAAACCTGCCGAGGGTTTCAAAGTGTGGTTGACAGTTTTGGATTCTAAAGATTTAGCTAAAGCTACGCAATTAAAAAACCTGGGCATTTTTACACACGAAACGGAATATGTATGCGAGTTTGACGGATATTGTAATATTCAAATTGCAAAAACTGACTCTGCAATCATTACACCTGAGGATTATGAGTGCACAATAACAGTCAGTTCGTATGGTAACACATCAGGTGGAGATATTGATATTCTCGCACAAGTTGATTTGGATGAAGAACATAGCAATAAACAGGTTTACGGTGCTTTAGCAATAGATGAGGCTTTGAGAATTGTCGGCGAAGCTATTGAAGAAAAAACGGATAAAACATCAAGTAAAGTGTTTGAGGAAATAGCCACTATAGTGGTAACTCCTGATGATAATGGTGAGTTACCTACTAAGATTTCAATTACTAAAGATAAAGATGGCAATCCGTTTAATCTTTCGGATATTTATTGTGAAACACTTATCGGTATGACGGATTATTCTAAAGGTCGATTTTATGTTATTGCGGGTGGATTAGGTTTATTGGGTAATGCCTACTTAGACTTGCGTAACGAAACATTAAGAAGATGGTGTTTTAGATATGATAGTTTTGGCGAGGGTAACGGTGGTATATGTACTGCCCCCTGTGCTGCTATAGCTGCAACGGCGCAAATTCCAAGTGCTAACAACTCTAATTTATATGGCCAACCTGTTCCACCCGGAAAAGAAGTAAATATAAATAAGGTGGAGTTTATCGGACAAGTAGGTGAACCTAAAACATTTATGGAAGGTACAACTATTACTTTGTGGGGGGTAAGGAAATGAAAGTATTTGAAAATGGAATTTACAGGGATATGACACCGGATGAAATTGCTCAGACAAATGTTTTCGGTGAACCTCTGACCCGTAAAGAGGCTATAGTTTCAGCAATCAGAGAGAAATACTCCCTTGATGATGAAATTGCTATTTTAAGACAGAGGGATACTAAGCCCCAGGAGTTTGATGAATATTTTGATTTTGTCGAAGAAATCAAAAGTAAAATTCCCGACGATGACAAGGTGGGTGAAACTGATGGTTAATACCATAATTCTTATAGCATCCTTGTTCACCGCCTTGGGAGTTATAATCGCCACCTTTGTTAAGGTTTATAAATTTATCCGTAAGTGTGAAAAGTGGATTGAGGAAACCAACGAGCATTCCCTGGACAACTACCTTTCCATTAAACGCCTTACGATTATGTCCCACGAGATGCCACTTAGTGAGCGTATTGCCGCAGGTGAGAAATACATAAAATACGGTGGCAATGGTGAGGTTAAGCATAAGTATGATGAATTGGTTTGCTTGTTACCAAAGGAAACCATTATAAATTAAATGCATAATGAATAATTTTTTACGGGGTGATTTGAATGATGCTTAATATAAAAGCACGACTTAAAAATAAAACATTTTTAATAAGCGTATCGGTACTTCTTGTGGCTCTGATTTACAGGGTTTTGTCCTTGTTCGGTATTTTTCCCGATGTAAGCGAAAACGAAATACTTGAAGTTGTAAGTATGGCGGTGAATGTTCTGGCTCTTGTGGGGGTGGTGGTTGACCCCACCACTCAGGGCTTCAGCGACAGTAAAAGGGCAATGACATATTATACCCATAAGGATATACGACTTCTTGAGGAGGATTTTATTGAATAAGAGAATATATATTTCCCCAAGTAACCAGAGTGGCAATGTGTACGCTACGGGGAATACCAACGAAAAGGCTCAATGCCACAAAATTGCAAAGGAATGTGTGAATTACCTTAAAAAATCGGGCTTTGACGTAATGTGTACATATAATGACGATATGTACGAGAGGGTAAAGGAAAGTAATAATTACAAAGCGGATATGCACGTGGCAATTCACACCAATGCCACCGTGAAGCACAACGTAACGGGCGGTACACAGATACTTCTTTATAGTGTTTCAGGTGAGCGTAAAAAAGCGGGTCAGGCGGTATTTAACAGACTGTCACCCATAACACCGGGTAAAAGTGCCGAAAGACTTATTGCGAAGCCCGATTTTTACGAGTGCAGAGTTGCCAAGGGGCTTACGGTATATTGTGAATGTGAATTTCACGATACTAAAACAGGCTCGGATTTTATTATCAAAAACACCAAGGCCATTGGGGAAGCCATTGCCAAGGGTATCTGTGATTATTACGGTGTTAAACTTCCTGCAGAAAAAACAAACGCCTCCGCCGAAGCGAAGACGTTATATACTGTGCAGACAGGCGCATTCAGTTCAAAGAAGAATGCCGAAAGTCATCTTGATAAATTGGAAAAATCAGGTTTTTCGGGTTTTGTAGTTAAAAAATCAAACTAAGCCCGACGCGATTTTAAGGACTGTTCTTACGTCGTAGGTGTCTATCACACCATTACCGTTCATATCGCAGATAAAGATGGTGTCTTCATCGGGGGTGGCTTCAATATAAGCGGCGATACGTAAAAGCCTGTGAGCGTCGTTGGTTGTAATCTTGCCGTCCCCGTCAATATCTCCGAAGTTTGAAAAGTTTTGTTCGGTGCCGTTTACTGTTACGCTGATGCCGTGGACTTTGGCGTAAATTATGGCGGCACCGGTCATACCGCAGTTGATTTTTATGTTGTGTGTAAACTCGTTTGAGTTTGCTTCACGCAATGCGAAGGCACATCTTCCGATTTCAATTACGTTGTCGGGGATGGTAATTTCAGTTAAAGCAACACAGTTTTCGAACGCATAGTTTGCAATTTTGATGTCGCCTGTACCGAAAGTAACACTTGAAAGTACACTGCAGCCCTTGAAAGCACTGTTGCCGATGTAACCTAACTTGTCTGGGAATTTAACTGAGGTTATTCCCGCACCTGCAAAGGCGTAATCGTCAATGTAAAGTAGGGTGTCACTCATTTTGATTTCGGTAAGTGCCGCACATTTATTGAATGCATTTTTGCCGATAACCTTAAGTGAAGTGCCAAGGAATATTTTTTCAAGGGATGTGCAACCGTAGAAAGCGTATTCACCTAAAAGCTCCGCATTTCTAAGGTTAACCTCTGTAATTGCGGTACAGGAGTTAAAGGCTTTGGCACCAATGGACTTAACGTTTTCACCCATAACAACGGATGTAAGATTCTTGCAACCGTAGAAAGCCATAGAGCCGATAGAAGTGACGGTCTCGGGTATTCTTACAGTCTGAATATAGTTTTTTGTCTGGAATGCGCCGTTTCCTATGGCGGTTACATTTACACCATTTATCTGAGCGGGGACGTTAACCACCTCTGCGTGGAAATCGTTGTATCCCGTAATGGTGTAAGTACCATCGGCGTTTTCCTGATAAACGAAGCCGTTGTAATTAGCTCCAAAGGCTACACTGGCGGTTGAAATGCTTAATATCACCGCAAGGCATAAAGACAAAACCTTTTTCATAATAAACCTCCATGGTTTTGTTTGCGGATAGGCTTGTTGTATTGCGATAGCCTATCATCCCTGTTTCGGCTTTGCCGGAATAGGGAGGGGGACCGCACCGCAGGTGTGGTGGTGGGTAGTTCTCTAACTGTTTTTCTTCAGTAAAAGTGAAACAAATACATTATACATTATTTAACCCGATTTGTACATATCTATTTTTCGAACCACAAAAAGATGTAAAAATATTCATTTTTCTGTATATTGACCCTGTTTTTTCACAAAAAGTGTTGCTTTTTTAAATACTGCGATGTATAATGCACACACAGGAAACTGATTTCCAAAAATAAAAGTGAGGTTTTAGAAATGAAAAAGTTCTTAAAAGTTACAGCTATTGTAATGGTATTTGCAATGCTCGCTTGCTTCGCAGCTTGCGGTAAAGCTCCCGAAAATACTCCTGACCAGGGCGAAGAAAAAGCAGTTCTTACTATGGCTACAAACGCAGCGTTCCCTCCCTACGAGTACAAAGAGGGTGACGAATTCGCAGGTATCGACATCGAAATCGCACAGGCTATTGCTGATAAACTCGGTATGACACTTGAAATCAAAGACGTTGAATTTGGTTCAATCATCGGTGGTGTTCAGACCGGTAAGTTCGATATGGGTATCGCAGGTATGACAGTTACTGACGAAAGACTCCAGAGCGTTAACTTCTCAACATCTTACGCAACAGGTATTCAGGTTGTTATTGTTGCCGAAGGTTCTGACATCAAATCTCTTGATGACCTTAAGGGCGACGGTTCTATGAAATTCGGCGTTCAGCAGGATACAACAGGTGATATCTACGCTTCCGATACTGTAGAAAACGGCGGTTACGGTGAAGATAACGTTATCCGTTACAAAACAGGTGCAGATGCTGTTCAGGCTCTTAAAGCAGGTAAAGTTCAGGCGGTTATTATCGATAACGAACCCGCAAAAGCTTTCGTAGCAGCAAACGAAGGTCTTGAAATTCTTGATGCAGAATGGGCAAGAGAAGATTACGCTATTGCAATTGCAAAAGAAAACACAGAACTTCTTGAAAAGGTTAACAAAGCTCTTGCTGAGTTAGAAGCAGAAGGCAAACTTGCAGAAATCATCAACAAGTATATTCCTGCAGAATAAGTTTATTTTAATAACACGGTACGAGGGCGGTAATCCCGTCCTCGTATTTTGCGGTATTAAGGAGGAAAACAGATGGAATCTTTGAAATTAATGTTCCTTGATTTGAAAGATACTTTTGTCCTTTGTTTTATAGATGGCGAGCGTTGGAAATGGCTTGTAGAGGGCTTTATCAATTCTATAATAATCACAGCTGGTGCGATTGTTATAGGTTTGATTTTTGGTATAACTTTAGCGGCTATTCGTTCATCTTACGACAAAAATGAAGAAACACTCAAGCTCAAAGGCGGTTTCGGTTACGTGCTGCTTAAGATTTTAAATGGTGTTGCAAAGGTGTATATTACGGTAATACGCGGTATTCCCGTAGTCGTACAACTTATGATATGGTATTTCGTTTTACTTGTTTCACAGGATAATGACATTCTTATTGCAATTGTGGCTTTCGGCTTCAATTCCGCAGCTTACGTTGCAGAAATTTTCCGTGGCGGTATTATGTCCGTTGATAACGGACAGTTTGAGGCAGGCAGAAGTCTTGGTTTCAACTATGTACAGACTATGATACATATTGTGATTCCTCAGACCATTAAAGCCACATTGCCCACACTTCTTAACGAGGTCATTGCTTTGCTTAAAGAAACATCCGTTGCAGGTTACGTTGGTATTATGGACCTTACAAAAGCAGGTGACCTTATCAGAGGTCGTGTGTTCGAGGCATTTATGCCACTTATTGCGGTTGCAATCATTTACCTCGTAACGGTTATTGTTCTTACAAAGGTGTTCAGTATCATCGAGAGGAGGCTTCGTCATAATGAACGATAATATAATTCAAGTTAAAGATTTGAAAAAACATTATGCCGGTGGCGAAGTCAAGGCTCTTGACGGTGTAAACGTTGATATTAAAAAGGGCGAGGTCGTGGTTATTATCGGACCTTCCGGTAGCGGTAAATCAACATTGCTTCGTTCTCTTAATCTTCTTGAACTTCCAACAGGTGGTCAGATATTGTTCAAGGATGTGGATATTACAGATAAGAAGGTTAATATTAATATCCACCGTCAGAAAATGGGTATGGTGTTCCAGCACTTTAATCTGTTTGCTAATATGAATATCCTTAAGAATATGACTATTGCACCTACTCAACTTCTTAAAAAGAGTAAATCAGATGCGGAAAAAAAGGCTATGGAAATGCTCTCACGTGTAGGCCTTTCCGATAGAGCAAATGCATATCCCAGCCAACTTTCAGGTGGTCAAAAACAGAGAATTGCTATTGTTCGTGCTCTTTGTATGGAACCCGAGGTTATGCTCTTTGACGAGCCTACCTCAGCCCTTGACCCCGAAATGGTAGGGGAGGTTCTTGAGGTTATGAAGGACCTTGCAAAACAGGGTATGACAATGATTGTTGTTACTCACGAAATGGGCTTCGCAAAAGAGGTTGCGGACAGAGTTATATTTATGGATGAGGGTGTTATTGCCGAGGAGGGTACTCCCGACGAGATTTTCAATAATCCTCAGACAGAAAGACTTAAAACTTTCTTAAGTAAAGTTTTGATGTAATCATTAAAGAACACCTTTTACAGGTGTTCTTTTTTAATGGTAAAAGTATACAATAAGAAACCTCTCAATTTGTGAGAATGTACAAGGTTATCTTCTTGATGAGCAAAAAGATTTTTTGGTCTTGAAAACTCGGGCTTTGTGTGATATACTTCTTGTATTAATGACCTTGGGGGTGTATTTTTTGGCAACAGAAAATATAGATGTCCAGGAAACAGCTGTTCAGTCTACTGACGCAGCCTCCAGAGAATACGTATACGAAAACCGTCGTTACGTTGGTATGAAGGAAACCGTTTGGTACGTTGTTTACGATATGTGCCAGAGCTTCAATATCGACTCATTCAGTCAGCGTTTCGTTACCAATATTCTCCAGATTGACTTGGACTTACAAACGTTTGTAAATGTTTTTAACGGATTTTGGGACGTTATTAATGATATCTTTACAGCGGCAATTGTTGAAAAAACTCGTACACGTTGGGGTAAGTTTAAACCCTACCTTGTAGCACTTGGTATTCCCGGTACATTGGGTACTTGCTTCTATTGGTTATTGCCCATGTTCTTTAAGGGTAAGGGTGCTCGAGATACATCTAAATTCTGGACGTATTTCATTCTTGCCATTGTGCGTGAGGGTGCGGGTACTTTCCGAGCAATTTCCAAAACAGGTATGTTGGCTACCATTACGCCACACCCTGTTGACCGAACCAGGCTTATTACCGTAGCCGAGTTCTTCTCGGGTCTTCTGGGCGAAAAATTACCTCAGCAGATTCTTACAATCTTGCTTGACTTGATTGGTAACAAAGTTATCAACCTTTCATATACATCAACCTTTATGTTTATGGGTAACTTTACCTCTATCGTAAGTGGTCTTGCTTCACTTATTTTCTGTGTTATGACTCGCGAAAGAGTTATGCAGTCCGTTGAAACACCCAGTGTATGGCAGGGTATCAAGTCCGTTGTTAACAACAAACCCATCTTGTTGTTAACCCTTTCCGAAACTCTTTCCAACTTCAGTGTTGGTGGTAGTATCAACGACTATTACATAGACGTTCTTAACTTCGCCTCAATGACAATGGTTGCGGGTATTCCCGGTGCTATTATTAACCCCTTCTCATTCTCATGGGTACCGTGGTTCAGAAGAAGATTCTCAACAAAAACTCTCTACCTTCTCGGTACAAAGAGCCAGTCACTTCTTGATATCCCCGTATTCCTTATCGGTATGATAGGCGGTAAGCATAACGGTATATACAAAAAGGTCTTGCCAATGTTTGTCATTATGGCGCTAAAAGAAGCCATATATATGATTTTCTGGGGCGTACGTCGAGTTATTCCCAGCGAAATGTACAACGAGTCCATGGACTATTGCGAATGGAAGAATGGTTACCGAACCGAGGCTATGACCTCAGTTGCACGAGAATTGACCAAGAAATTGGCAAGTATCGCCAACGGCGCTCTCTCCTTACAGCTTAAGAAACTTATCGGTTACGACATTTCTTCTTACACAAGGGGCGCTGCACAGACTGACGATACCAAGTTTGGTCTTTTCGCAATGGCAACAATTATTCCCACAGTTACAGGTCTTTTAGGTATCATCCCCATTCTCTTCTACGACCTTAGCGGTGAAAAACGTGAGCGTATGTACGTTGAACTTCTTGCAAGACGTGATGAAGCTTCTAAACTTGTTATGTCAGGTAATAAAGAAGATATTGATAAACTTGCAAAAGAACAGCTCAGCGTTGGCCAGAGCAAACGTGATTTATAATCAACAATCAAACATCTCGGGTTTATAACCCGAGGTGTTTTTTTACATTATTACCCTAAGTAAAAAATAGGGGGATTTTGTTGAAAAAACGGTTGAATTATGCTATACTCGTATTGTAAATTAGAGTACTGTTATCTTAAAATGGAGGTGTAAGAATGACCAAATCGGACTATTTAGCCAACTCGTCCAAGCTACTGTTAATATGCAGTTGCTTTCTGTTTGCGGTCAATTCACTTTCGTTTGTCGGTATGTTCAGCGATGTTTTTTCGTCATTTACCCCGAAACTTACCACTGTCTGTTTTTACATTGTGCTCTTACTTGGTTTTCTTGCCTTTAATGGTGAGGGTATCGCCTACAAGCACTCCCGACAGAGAAACCACAAGAAAAAAACAGTTATATTAAAAGCAATTCTTTTATCCGCTTTCTTAATAAGATTTGTAAAAACACCTGTTGAGGGCTTCGCCCTTGGTTTTTCGGCAGAAAGTGTGGGCGGTGCCATTTCCCGTTTGGGACTTGGTCTGTTAAACACCGTAGCGTCCTACGGTTTCTTGCTTACTATTGTTGCCCTTTGGTATATTTTCAGGGATAGAGCCAACAAAAAACTTTTCATCCCGCAACTTTTTGCCTTAGTAAGTGGTGTTGTTTATAACGCTTATACAGTGTTCAATTATTCCATAACCAAATTTGATTTTACGTATTTGGGTGATGTTTTTAACACTACATTCAGTAATCCTGTTGTGCTTAGTGTTTTGTGCCTTGTGCATTTTATGGCGGATATTATAATGTTCGTTCTTGTGCTTAAATTCTACGATACCAAGGCCATAACCGAGCAGAGTGAAAAAACGGAAATTACCAAAAAAATGGTGACTTCACGTAAAATTTACAGTACCGATTGTTTCGGTCTTGATACTTTGGAGGACGATTTCTTTTTAGAAAAAAGCGGCGAAACTTCTGAAATCTGAAATTAGGAGCAGATTATGAAAAGATACCTACATATAATTATATCTTTAGTTTTATGCATATCTTTTTGTTCAACGTTGGTGGTTTATTCATCAGCGGCTGTTAAGGGTGACCTTGACGGTGACGGCAAGGTTACAACAGTTGATGCGCGTCTTATTTTAAAAATTGCCGCAGGGCAGGTAGCACCTACTGTAACTCATAAAACCCTCGGTGATATGAATGGTGACGGTACAATTTCCATTTCCGACGCAAGGGATGCACTGTATCTTGCAATAGGCAATTATACCGATGAAGAATACACAAAAATCCTTCTTGGTAAAGGATTCCCCAAATCCTACGTTGAGGACCTTCTGGCGCTTTACCGAAAGTATCCCCAATGGGAGTTTGAGCCCTTTATAACAAACCTTGATTGGGCAGAGGCGGTAAAGGGTGAGCGTACACCCCATAACAAACAGTTGATTGAAAAATCAGTTATAGCCGCCTACAAATGTACCTGTAGCTCCTGTAACGGAGTTATTCAGGAAACAGGCGGTTGGGTAAGCGCTTCACAAACTGCCGTTGAAAGGTATCTTGACCCACGTAACTGGTTGAACGAAATGCACATTTTCCAGTTTGAATACAATGAATATGAGGAAGGTCAGAATACTGAGGTAATTGAGTCCATATTAAAAGATACCTGGATGCATAACAGTTATATCACTTATTTTGATGGTCTGGGTAATTCTAAAACATTTACCCTGGATGGTAAAAAGATTAAATATTCCGAAGCCATTTTAAAAGCCGCAAAAGAAAGCGGTGTAAGTGCATACTACCTTGCATCAAAAATTGTTCAGGAGGTAGGCTCCACAAAATCTTCCTCTGCCGCAGGTTCAAGTGGTAAGGAATCGCCATACAATGGTATTTACAACTATTATAATATCGCTGCCAATACAGGCGCAGGTGATGGTCTTCGTTGGGCAAACGGCTATATGAAAACTAAGGCATCCGCATCTATGTACAAAAGCGCATCCTCATCTTCGACCAAGGTAGCAACCGTACCCTCGGGCGCATCACTTTATTACATTGCTAAAAGCGGTGATTTTTATCAGGTGTGTGCAACTGTGGGTGGTACAAAATACACAGGCTACGTGAAAGCTTCAAACGTATCAATTTCCACATCCTACGGCAGACCCTGGTCAACACCATATCAGTCCATCTATTATGGTGCAAAGTATATTTATTCCTCTTTCTCAAAGTATCAGCCCACAGGCTATTTGCAGAAATTCAACGTAAACCCTGCCTCAGGTAATCTCTATCATAATGAATATATGGCTAATGTCAGGGCGGCGGCGTTTGAGTCCGAGTCCACCCATCAGGCGTATGTTGATTGCGGTATTATAGGGGAGAAAAAGGTTTTCCAGATACCCGTTTTCAAAAATATGCCATACGGTGATGTGTTTGAGTCAGAGCGCTTTAAAGCCTACTCACCCGTTGTTTCCTGTGATATTACTACGGAAAACTCCGTAACACTTAGTTGGACGTCAATTGAGGATGCAGAAGGATATCAGGTCTATAAATACGATAAGTCAACAGGGGCGTATGTAAAATTAAAGAATACAACCGCCACTACATATACAGATTCAACCCTTACCTTCGGTAAAACTGAAACCTACCGTATAAGAGCCTATAAAAAGGATGCTTCGGGCAAATGGGCCTACTCCGCATACAGTAAGGACTTCGTTGCAACCTGTTCACCTGTGGCACCGTCCACACCTGTTAAGGTAAGCGTAAGTGAAAATAGCGCAACTATAAAGTGGAGTGCCGTAAGCGGTGCGACAGGCTATTATGTGTACCGTTATGATTTGGTTTCGGGTAGTTACGAAAATGTGGGTACTACCTCATCCACACAATTTACGGATAAAAACCTTTTAACAGGTACAAGCTACAAATACAAAATAAGGGCATACTGTAAAACTACAAGTATGGTTGCCAAATCGTCATATTCAGGTACTCTTGAAATTAAAACAAGCGGTACCGCACCTACACAAATCGGTACTGTTAACGTAAGTGATTGGTTGAATGTGCGTAGTTCACCAAGTACCGACGGTTCAGTTGTGGCACAGGTTACGGACGGATTTAAATTGTACATTATCGGTACAAGCGGTGACTGGTACAAGGTAACCTTTACCCTTGAGGGTAAAAGCTACACAGGTTACGTTCATTCGGATTACGTAACAGTTTCACCCATAGAACAAAAAGAAAAATGCCCCTATACGGAGCCAACGGCAACTGTAAGACAGGGGGATACAGGTAATTCTGTTAAATGGGTGCAATGGTATCTGTATAAATTGGGTTACCTTTCATCCTCGGGTCTTGATGGCGATTTCGGACCCACAACGTTGGCGGCGGTAAAAGCCTTCCAGAGCGATAAAGGACTAACAGTTGATGGTCTTGTAGGCTCAGGAACAAGAACCGCACTAAAAAATGCATACGCGAATAAATGAAAAAAGCTCCTTGCTCGGCAAGGGGCTTTTTTATTTCAATTAGGAATGAGGAATTAGGAATGAGGAATTTCGGGGAAACTTCGTTTCCGATTATAAATTATATATCTTGATATC
>JAZRFO010000115.1:0-3097 GCA_045643685.1 Acutalibacteraceae bacterium | reverse complement strand
TTTTTTTACACAAAATATGTAATAATACTGAGGTTTGTTAGAAAATTTAAAAATAGAGGTTTATTATGTCACAACAAAGAAGTAGTTTCTCGGGCAAACTCGGTTTTGTTCTTGCTACTGCAGGTTCCGCAGTAGGTCTTGGCAATATCTGGCGTTTCCCCTATCTTGCCGCACAGTACGGCGGTGGTATCTTTTTATTGGTTTATCTTGTTCTTGCACTTACTTTCGGTTTCACACTTATGTGTGCCGAAATTGCCATAGGCAGAAAAACAGGACTCAGTGCTATCGGTGCTTATAAAAAACTGGATAAAAGATTCGGTTTTATGGGTGTTCTTTCATCCATTGTACCCATAATAATTTTACCCTATTACTCAGTAATCGGCGGTTGGATTATAAAATACCTTACTGTTTTTGTAAGCGGTCAGGCTTCAGTTGCCACTAACGACAGTTTCTTTACTGATTTTATTGCGCAACCCATAGAACCTATCGGTTGGTTTTTGCTTTACCTTGCACTTACTGCAGTAGTTGTTCTTTTCGGTGTTGAAAAGGGAATTGAAAAAGTAAGCAAAATTATGATGCCCGTGCTTGTTGTATTAACGGTTTTCATCGCGGTTTATGCGTTGTTTATGCCCGGAGCAATTGATGGTCTTATTTATTACATCAAGCCCGACTTCAGTAAATTCTCAGGCACAACGGTACTTGCGGCAATGGGTCAGTTGTTCTACTCCATGTCCCTCGCTATGGGTATTATGATTACCTACGGCTCATATATGAAAAAGGACGTTAACCTTGAATCTTCTGTTAAACAGATTGAACTTTTTGACACAGGTATCGCTTTCTTTGCGGGTCTTATGATTATACCATCCGTGTTCGCTTTCTCAGGCGGTGATGAAGCTGCTTTGGGCAAAGGTCCGGGACTTATGTTTATCACATTACCCAAGGTATTTGACAGTATGCCTGCAGGTTCAATTATAGGTGCGGTTTTCTTCGTACTTGTTTTATTTGCCGCTCTCACATCATCCATATCTCTTATGGAAACTATCGTTTCTATATTTATGGATAAGTTCAAATGGAATCGTAAATTGACCTGTATCATTGTTTTTGCTATCTGTATTGTTTTAGGTCTCCCCTCCTGCCTTGGCTCGGGCGTTTTAGCAAACGTAAAAATTATAGGAATGCAATTCCTTGATTTCTTTGACTTTATAAGCAACAGCGTAATAATGCCTATAGTTGCCCTTATTACCTGTATCCTTGTTGGTTACGTTATAAAGCCCAAGGCAATTATTGAAGAAATTGAAATTGGCGGTAAATTCAAGAGAAAAGCTCTTTTCACCGTTATGATAAAATATATTGCTCCCGTATTTATTGTAGCAATTCTCATTTTCTCAATTCTTGAAGCATCGGGCGTAATTAAAGTTTAAGATTAAAATATAAAAGAACACCGCAGATTTAAAAATCTGCGGTGTTTCTGTTTTAATTAAAGCACTTCTCTTATGTTGCTTTCGCCTGTTATAAGGTTGAATGTAAGGCTCTTTTTCTCACCATTTTCGGTAAAGTCAAGACGGATATCATTTTCACCAACATACTCGGCAAGTTTAACTTTATAATTCTTATCCTTAAAGAATTCCTTAAGATATTCAATTCTTTCGTCATCAAAATCACCTGCGTTATCGGAAACAAAAAGAACGTTACCGCAAACAGTGTTGATTTTACCGTGAAGAAGTTTCTGGTCCATTGTGTAGTTGATGTTAATATCACGAAGGAAGAAAACATCGGGGTCATTACAGAAAGCTCTGCCGTCAAGGTGATTACGGAAGACTGTATTTATAATCGCATTCTGTGATGAGGGATTTTCACAGTTGATTCTTATAGAACTTACAAGGGCATTTACACTAAGATTACCTTTAAGAGTAAACTGCCAGTTTTTACTTGCATCGCAACTGATACGACAAGCGTCGAATATACCCATACAAGCACCAATGGGAACACCGCAACCTAAAATCCATTTGTCACCGCAAACCTCACGAAGAAGGTCTACGCCGTCGCACATAATTTCGCCACGGGTTTTGCCGTTTCTGGGCACAATACACTGGCTGTAAAGGAAGTCAAGCTTAACCATATCAAAGCCCCAGTCATTAAGAACTGTATCGAACACCTTTTTAATGTAAGCGCGAACCTCAGGGTTGTAGATATCAAGGGTGTATGCACCGCCCCAACCCTGACAACCGAGCATCTTTTTGCCGTTGCGGTTGTGAGTAAGGAGCCAATCGGGATGGTCTTTTACAAGCTGGGATGAAACCTGAGCACTGAAGGGTGCAAGCCAGATACCTGCCTTGTAGCCTTTATCGTGGATTTTATCTGCAATATATTTCATTCCGTTGGGGAATTTCTTCTCATCAATAAGGAGCCAGTCACCTACTGCCTGCTGATAGCCGTCATCAACCTGGAAGATATTAACTTCTTCACTTGCTCTGTCAAGACCATTGAGGTCACGGAGAATGATTTCCTCGTTAATATCCTGGAAGTAGTTGTACCATGATGTGTAACCTGAAAGATGCTCAATAGAAGGCTTCTTACAACCAACAAAGTCAAAGAAGTATTTATCCATTACATCGTCCATATCGCCCTTTATAATTGCGATATCAAACATTTCGTATTCCTGACCTGCGGTAAGCTTAAGTCCGTCAACGTCTTTTCTGATGATGAATTTATCATTCTTCATATCAACGGCAAAAATTGTGAAGCCGTTACGTTCACTTCTTGAACCGTAAAGTTTAATTTCTGTTTCGCCCTTTTCACGGAAGTAGCAGTATGTATATGCGTGGAATTTACCTTCCTCGCCGTATTTTTCAAAATGATAGTCACCTGAAAGACCCGCAAAATGCTTTAAGGATTTATTGATGTTTGCAGCCTTAATAAGACCCTTGAATGTATCTTTCTTTGAAAATTCACGTGATGTTGTCCATGCCTGATAACCGTTGGCATAGAATAAATCATCGTCGTCAAAATCCTTTTCATCTTCAATTTCAAAGGACTTCATAACCATATCGCACTTTGCTTTGAGCACACCCTTGATGCTTTCTTTATCCTGTTTGAG
>JAZRFO010000114.1:0-10897 GCA_045643685.1 Acutalibacteraceae bacterium | reverse complement strand
TTACTCAAAAATCCCCAGAATAAATGCCGTATTCCCTCCCGGAGGTGACCCGGGCGAAATGTATGCGGACGACTTTGTGGAGCGTTGCAGAAAAATATCCGATTTACTTAAGAAAATCCATCCTGAGGCACAAATGCACCCCTCGGCACAGGCACCTCATAAATACAGAGATTGGGGCGATGCATTTATCCGAGAAATGGAAAAGCTCCCCGAAGAAATCGACACTGTTATTATGGGTCCCAACCACGCATACCCAATGCACGAGTTAAGAAAAAAAGTCCCCGAAAAATACCCCTTAAGATTTTATCCCGACATAACCCACAACCTCCGTTGTGAATATCCCGTTAATTTCCTTGAAGACGACTGGCACTTTGCTTTAGCCTCCACCCTTTCAAGAGAAAGCGTAAACCCAAGACCCACAGAATTACGTACACTCCACCGTATTTTCGCTCCTTATACCATAGGTAGCGTAAGTTATTCCGAGGGTGTACACGACGATGTTAACAAAATGCTCTGGAGCGCTCTTGAATGGGATAAGGACGTTGATATTCGTGAAGTTTTACTTGATTACTCAAGATACTTTATGAATGAAGCGGATGAAAATATTGTTGCCGACACCATTTTCCTTCTTGAAAAAAGTTGGCAGGGCGACCCTGTTGAAAACCCATGTATAGACGTTGCTTACCATAATCTTTTAGCATTAAAAGAAAAGCACGAAACCCTTTCAGAAAACTGGCGGTTTTTGTTACTTTATTTCAGGGCTTGTTGCGACAAAATTGTGAAAGACCGCAGAATTTTTGAATTAAATCTTTGCAAAAAAGCACTTTTGGAAAGCAGAAAAGGCAACCTTTCAAAGGCTCTCGAAATTCTCGATTCACCCTTTAATGAAGCGTACGTTTTATTGCGTAATGAACTTGACGTTCTTGGCAAAAAACTGTTTGATTTAATAGGCATTCAGTTGGATGTTGAGCATTATTATGCGGATGGTTGGGAAAGGGGCGCAACCCTTGACACCATTGACAATAACGTTACTGACAGAGCATATCTGAAATCCAAACTCACCTATGCTCGTAGCCTTGATGAAAGGGAAAAACTCTCATATATAAACCGCCTTATTGACCGTAACAAAACCGATACGGATGAGGTTTACTATTCCGTAGCCTTACACGGTCTTAATACCCTTGGTTTAAAACAGGAAGGCGAATTTTATATGGACATACAGGGTGATAGACCTTACACCAAGGAAAGACCTATTCCTATGTCAATGACAAAACTTTACGACCACTTCACGTTAAAGGCTAAATTCGGTGGTTTTAAACCTGAGACCGACTACACTCTTACAATAGTCTACAAAAGCGATGCCTCTGCCGACGCAAAGCACCGCGTTACCGCAAACGGACGTGTAATTTACGAGGGCGCTCAATTCGGCGGTGAAAAGAATCCGCAGTTTGACAAAGAATTTTTAGTTGAAGGCTTTGAAAGCGCCACCTATCACCTCGGTCGTGACATATTCATCAACGGCACACTTGAACTGCTTATAAGTGAGCCTGATATAGGCTTTAAATTCTCGGAATTGTGGATAAAAAAAGCTTAAAATTATAATTTAATAAGAATTAACCTTATATTGGACCGATTTTTTGCAATAAAATATTGAAAAAGTCGGTCCTTTTATGTTATGATATAGTGAATTGTAATTTGGTGATTTATGTCACCAGTATATGTAAAGGTGGAAATTATGATCAGAATAATTTGTCCCGATTGTAAAAATGCATATCTTCAGAAAGCAGAAGCCGACTTTACCTGTCCCGGTTGCAATGCCTCTTTCCCCGAAAGTGAGGAGAATTTCCTTTCAGGTGCTCAGTATTACCACGAGGGTGATTTTGCAGCAGCAGGCGACTGCCTTATGAAATATATAGTCAAAAACGGTGCTGAGCCCCGTGCTATTTTCTACAAAGCACTCTGCGATGCACAGAGTTTTGATGAAGATACCGCTTCTTTAAAGGACTTGTATGTAAAAATCCTCGAATCCCTTATGGAGATTTCCGACGACGATTTCATCCGTTACCTTGCAATGGCAAACGACGAGGTTCTTAAAATAGAAAAAGCGGTTACTCAGCTTCATTTAGAGCTTTTTGCAGATGCAGATGCAGAAAAAATCAAAAAGGAAGTTTCTGCAATAATCAAACTTCAGGATGAAGCAAAAATATACAGAAACAAACTCAACGAATTTGCAAATACCTACAACGAACGCGCCACAAACAAAATAAGTGTTAAGCTTTCAACTTGCTTTTTTGTTGACCCTGTTGCCGCTACGGACGTAGGCACTAAAAAGTTTGAGAAAATCGTCGAAAGCATCAATTCACACACTGTATTTACAGGCATTCTTTCAAACGAAATCAAGAACCTTGAAATCTACTATCGTTGTATAGTTATGTTCTTTGAAAAGAATCGTCGCAAATATGAATTCCTTATGTCAAGTGCCGAGAAGTTTTCACAAATTGCAAAACTTCTTGAGGACGGACGTTACGCATCTATCAAAGGCGTACCCACAATCTGCGAAAAACTTAAAGCTGCAGGTTATGATTTCTTCCAGGAAAGCCTCAGGGACCACGACGACGAGTTTGAGCAACAGACCGAAACTGTTGTTGTGTTGGTAGCAGAAACCATTGAAATCCCCGTAGAAACCGTCGAGGAGGTTACCGAAGAAACTGTAGAAGAACAGGAAACAACAACCGAAAACACCGAGTTTGAGGATGTTTACTCCTCCACTATAGAAGAAACTTCTGAAACAGAGGAAGTTACACAAGCAGAAGAAGTTGCAGAGGTCGAAGAAACACCCGAAACTGAAACTGTTGATGATGTTGTAACCGAAGAAGATGCAGTTATCGAAGTAGCAGAAGTAATTGAGGAAAGTGCAGAAGCAGAAGAAACCGTAGAGGTTGAAGAAACAACTGAAATCGAAGCAACTGAGGAAGCTGCCACAGAAGATGCTGCAGTTGTTGAAATTGCAGAAACAATCGAAGAAGTTGTAGAACAAGTAACCGAAGAACCCGCAGAAGTTGATGAAGTTCCCGAGGTTGAAGAAACTGAAGTTACTGAGGAAATTGCAACTGAAGACGATGCGGTTATCGAAGTTACTGAAGCAATTGAAGAAACTTCAGAAGTTGAAGATGTTGCGGAAGTTGAAGAAACTCCTGAAAAGGAAAATAACGACGAGCCCACATCACTTCTTAAAACAATTGCCGAAAACGGTAATTTTATCGAAGATGATACTCCTGAAACAACTGAAGAAGACAACAAAGAAGAAATTGTTGAACCTGCTAAAGAAGAAACCGATGAACCCAAAAAACGCAAACACAAAAAGAGTGTTGCTCCCATTGTTGCCGTAGTAGTTGTGCTTCTTGCAATAGTTGGTCTTGTAGCGTTCAAGGTTGTTCCTGCAAAGCTTAACGAAAGCAACTACGAAAAAGCAGGTATCCTCTTTAACGAAAAGAACTACGAACAAGCCGCCGTATTATACGAAAAATTAGGCGACTACGAAGATGCTCAGGACAAATATCTCCTTGCACGTTATAATCAGGCAGGTGTCCTTGAAACCCAGAAGAAATATGATGAAGCAAAGCAGATTTATATTTCCCTCGGCAATTACGAAGATAGCGCAGGTAAAATAAATTCCTGCACCTATAATTCCGCTCTTGTTTCCTTAGAACAGGGCAAGTATGACGAGGCAATCACAGTTTTCAATACACTTGATGGCTATGCCGACAGTGAAAATATGATTGACGAGTGTAATTATCAGAAAGCTCTCAAGCTTATTGAGGCTAAGGATTACGAAAAAGCAATTGAAATGCTTACCGCTTTAAATGAACATCCCCATAGCGAAAATAAAATCCTTGAAGCAAAATATGCTTACGTTACCGAAAACTTAAGCGCAGAAAACGAAACCACCCTTTCATATCTTAAAGACCTTGCTCAGGCAAAGTACAAGGATAGCGGTGATTTACGCAACAAACTTCTCGGCACAAGCATGGTTCTTGGTGAAGGCATTTCGACCTGCATTAACTACAGTGAAACCGATACAAACGAAAATCTCGCTGAAGTGGATAGCTCAAAGCCCTTCTACTTCCACGTAACAGTTACTGACGAGGCTCTTTACACAAAGAAACTCACTCTTGATTACGAAACCTCCGCAGGTTACGGTTTCCCCGAGAAATCCTTCGTTCTTACAGAAAACGAAAACACCTACACTCTTACATATCCTTCTGACCCCGGTGCAAATTACAGTATTACATTCTCGGTTCTTTCCGATGACAATACCACACTTATTTCTCAGAAGGTTACATTGAAATAATAACAAACAGGTTGTAAAAACTTCGCGTTTTTACAACCTGTTATCTTTTATTCTTTTAGCTAAGAATATCTGAAACTCCCTCGGACACATCGGTAATCATTTCCGACATACCCTCTGACATATCAGTAACAATATCACCGATTACACCGTTCTGGTCGCCCGATTCGTCTGTAACCATACCGGGATTTGTTCTGTTCTCGGTTGTCATATTTCCAGTAGTTGAAATTGAAGGTGAAGTGGTCATTTCCTTATCATCCGCACCGCAACCCCAGAAAAGAATTGCCATACATCCCACAAGAGCCAACGCAGAAACTATTGTAATAATTTTCTTCATATTCTCACGTCCTTTCCGGAGCAACCTACCCAAAACTCCGTTATAATTATTTGCATTTTAAAATAATTTATTCATTATTTTGTCAACACACCGCCGTCGGTGTAAAGGAGCATCAATATATCCTTTTCGTCCCCTGTTACGGGGTCGATATAAATAAGCACCTCGTTGTCCTTATTATCACGACATCTGTATTCGTAAACGTATTCCTCACTTTCCCAATCCGTAGGAATAAATGCCTTCTTATACGCCAACACCTCAAGGCTCGGGTTAATGAGTTTCTTACCCTCTGTAAGTGTGTATTTCACCTTTTGGGGTACAGTTCTTTTCTGATGGTTCATGAGAAATCCCGTGGCATCAAATGCGGTAATTTTGCCCGTATCAAGAGCTACGCTCACCTTTATCAAATCCGTGTAGTAAGTTACGCCGTTTTCGTAGTATGAAAAGTTTATTGTACAAACACCATCGGTTGTGGAATAATAGCTCTCTTTAATTTTGTCGTAGCCCTGTTTTTTCAGGAATTCCGTTGCTTTCTTTATGGCTTCTTCGTATGAAAGCTGGATTTGTGACACAAAGTCAGAGGTTATAAAACTACTTACAATACCGCCATTCTGTGTAACAGAAATAGTGTAATCCGAGTTATAAAAAGTGTAAGTGCTCATATTATTCTGGGTCTTACTCAAGAAATGCAATTCACCGCTTTTAATTCCTAAAAATTGTGCGGCTTTGTCCTTTGCCTGTGCCTCTGTAACCTTTTGCATACTCTCGGTTACGGATGACTTTTTGTTCATAATATGGTCGGAAAAAGGTCCGTCATAAATAAGTGTGGGATAACCCTCCAGGGATTGATTTGCATCATTAAGCTCTTTACCCAGATACATTCTTTCCCCACCATCATCTTGCAGGGTACTTTTTATCTCCTCAAAATCCACAAGACCGTTTTCTTCCTGCTCTATGAGATAATTTATATTTTTGCTTAATTTCTGTGCATATTCAAGAAGTTTTGTAAGGTTCTTTGTTTCTTCTGCAGAAATTTTCTCACCTTGTGCTAATCTCTTATTGAGGGAAATTGTGTATTCCCCTACCTGTGACAGAAATTTATACACTCCCGAAATCTCCGTATTACCGTCCGTTAATTCCGACAAGCTCTCCTTCGCCGAGGCACTTGAACGCCAAAGGTCTGCCGATACATCCGACAACATACTCTCACCGTTACAATACATACATTTCTGCAAATTAAGACTTATGTCATCAAGATATGTTCCCAACTGAGTAAGGGCTCTTTCATTTGAAATCTGTATGGCAATTTTTGCCTGTGAAAGTTTATATGCATTTACAGAACCCCATACGGCAAGTGTAACTACAACCACACTCAGAAAACTGATAATTCTTATTAAACCACGTCTGCTTTTTATCATAATTCTTCTCCTTAGGGATGAAATATTTTCATACCAGCATTTTCTCCGATTATTCACAAAATATTCAAGAAAAATACAATAAAACTTAACCCAAAACCATTTACAAAAAGTATAATAATATTGTATAATAAACTGATTAATGATAACTTGATTCAACAAAGGAAGTCGTGCTTTTGACCGCTTATTTTGATAACAGTGCAACCACTAAACCCTGTAACGAGGCTACCGAGAT
Organism: Acutalibacteraceae bacterium; assembly: GCA_045643685.1. Classification (GTDB taxonomy): domain Bacteria; phylum Bacillota; class Clostridia; order Oscillospirales; family Acutalibacteraceae; genus DTU089. The sequence continues at coordinate 4,565 of JAZRFO010000114.1, read as the reverse complement.
TGCAATTAAAGCCATAACCGAAAATTGGGGTAATCCCTCCTCATTACATTCAATGGGTAGCGATGCCTCCGCTTTACTTAAAAAGAGCAGAAAAAAGGTGTCAAAACTTTTAGGTGTAAGCGATGATAATTTCTTTTTCACTTCATCGGGTACTACCGCCAATAACACCGCTATTTTCGGTGCATACAACAAATTAAAAAAGCAGGGCAACCGCATAGTAACTACCGCAATTGAGCATCCCAGTGTAGGCGAGCCCATAAGCGCTCTTGAAAGAGCGGGTGTGGAGGTTATCCGCCTTGCCCCCGACAAATACGGCAAAATAAACGAGGATGAGCTTTTCGAAAGTATTAATGAAAATACGATTCTTGTTTCCCTTATGGCGGTAAATAATGAGGTAGGCTCCGTACTCCCCGTTAACGCCGCACGAAAAGCCATTAATCAGAAATGCTCACCCGCATTAATCCACGCAGACTGTGTTCAGGCATTCGGTAAAATCCCTGTAAATCCCCGTACTGTTGACGCGGATTTCATCACAGTCAGTGGTCATAAAATTCACGCACTCAAGGGCGTGGGCGGTTTATACGTTAAAACTCCCGGAATTATCAAGCCCTACATTTTAGGCGGAGGACAGGAAAAAAATATGCATTCCGGCACGGAGGCAACTCCCGCCATCTTCTCTTTCGGTGCCGCCGCGGAACAGGCAATGAACATCGGTAAACACTACGAATACGTAAAATCCCTTAAGGCACGTTTCAGCGAGGGCATAAGTGATTTAAGTTGTGTTACAGTAAACTCCCCCGACGATGCCATTCCCTACATAATAAACATTTCCATTTTAGGACTTCCCAGTCAACCCATTGTAAATTTTATGAGCAGTAAGGGTATCTGTATTTCTGCAGGTTCCGCTTGTAAAACAGGTCACAGAAGCCCCGTACTAACGGCTATGGGTCTTGCACCGGAGGTTATCGACAGTGCGGTACGAATTAGTTTCTCACGCTACAATACATTTGAAGAAGTAGACTTATTGATTGATGCCGTAAGAGAAGCGGCTCACAAATACGGTAAAAAATAACACCTTTTGAGAGGATTATATATGAAAGAAATTATTCTTATTAAAGACGGCGAGTTAGCCCTTAAGGGACTTAACCGCTCAACGTTTGAAGATATGCTCGTAAAAAACATCCGCAGAAGAATTAAAATCTTCGGCAACTTCGAGTTCAAAAAATCACAGTCAACAATTACTGTTGCTCCTATGGATGATTTTGCAGACCTTGATGCTGCTACGGATGAAATTTCAAGGGTATTCGGTATTGCAGGCTATTCCCGTGCGGCAGTTTGTGAAAAGGATATGGATAAAATCTGCGAGATTGCACCCGTATATCTTCACGACCAGCTTTCAAACGCTAAAACCTTTAAGGTTGAAGCAAAACGTTCCGACAAAAAATTCCCTTTGAAATCCCCCGAAATCTCCGCAACCTTGGGCGGTAAAATTTTAGAGAAATTCCCTCATTTAAGAGTTGACGTTAAAAATCCCGACATAACCGTAACCGTTGAAATCCGCGATGAGGCTTATGTACGCGGTAATCAGCTTAAAGGTGCGGGTGGTATGCCCTGCGGTTCATCGGGCAGAGCCCTCATACTTATTTCGGGCGGTATCGACAGTCCCGTTGCAGGTTATATGATGTCAAAGCGCGGACTTGACCTTGTGGGTATCCACTTTGCATCGCCCCCCTACACTTCCTTACGTGCAGAGGAAAAGGTACACGACCTTCTTTCAAAGGTTGCAAGATATAGCGGAAGAATCTGGTTACACACTGTACCCTTCACCGAAATTCAGGAAGAAATCCGCGAAAAATGCCCCGAAGAATATTTCACAATTATTATGCGTCGTTTTATGATGCGTCTTTCAAATATGTTGGCAAGAACAACTGACTGTCACGCGCTTATTACAGGCGAAAGCGTTGCACAGGTTGCAAGTCAGACCACTCTCGCTCTCGGTTGTACCGACGCAGTAGCAGAATTTCCCGTTTTCCGTCCCTGTATCGGTATGGACAAGGAGGAAATCATAACAATATCACGTAAAATTGACACATTCAATATTTCAATTCAACCCTTTGAGGACTGTTGTACGGTGTTCACACCCAAGCACCCCAAAACAAGACCCCATCTTCCCGACATTGAAGAAGCGGAAAAAGTGCTTGATATTGAGGGTCTTTGCCAAAGAGCCTTTGAGGGTATAAAGAGAATTTCAATTACCTCGGAAGGCGTTGAAAATGACTGAACTTCAATTAATCCAATTAGCTGAAACAGTAGTAGGAAAGCTTAAAAGCGAAAACAAAACCCTCGGTCTTGCAGAATCCTGCACAGGGGGTTGGCTCAGTAAAATAATTACCGACGTGAGTGGTGCTTCCTCAGTTTATCTCGGTGGTGTCTGCAGTTACTCAAACGCGGTTAAAATGAAGCTTTTAGGTGTTAAAGAGGAAACCTTGAACGCTTTCGGTGCCGTAAGTGAGCAGACCGCCCGTGAAATGGCACTTGGTGCAAGAAAAGCCCTTGGCAGTGATATCGGCGTAGGTATTACGGGTATTGCAGGTCCTCTTTCCGATAACACCAAAAAAAGTGTTGGTTTAATTTACGTTGCGGTAGCTCATGAAGATACCGTAACTGTTAAGGAATTAAACAATAACTTCACAGATAATATCAGATTAAATAACAGGCTCTCTGCCGTAGAAACGGCATTATGCCTTTTAGGTGATATAAATGAATAAAAAGACAAACAACCATAACAGCGGTTTCGTTTACTTCCACGATACGGAAGAAACAGTTATCCGTAACGACGAAACCCAGAAAACTGCCGTTGCTAAATTTGTTAAACGCAAAAAGGCAAAAAAAGTTTTTCTGAATACAATATCCGTAGTGCTCATTGTGGCAATTGTGGTTTCTTCCCTTTTCATCGGTAAACGCGGTATTGAAAAATTCCTCGTTTTAAAACAGGAGGAGGAACAGCATCGTCAATCCACAATCCCCGATGACGTTATGGAAGAATTAGAAAACCTCACAGAGGAAGAAAAATGGGCTTACCTTTACAAGAAATATCCTGAACTTATTAACGTAAACTTCCCCACGGGTATTCTTTGTGACTACGCCCTTTATTACTCCAACAATCCCCAGACTGTAGGTTATATTAAAATCCCGGGTACGAAGATTGACACTCCCGTTGTACAGGCGGATAACAACAAATATTACCTTAACCACGACTTCTACGGAAATCCTACAAGCTATGGTGCAGTTTACGCTTCATATAAAAATAGCTTTGACCCCTTTGACCGTAACACACTTCTTTACGGTCACAATATGAACGACGGCTCTCGTTTTGCAGCCCTTTTGAATTACAAAAGCCTTGACTATTTCAAAAAGCATCCCACAATTGAATTTGACTCACTTTTTGAGAAAAATACGTGGAAAATATATGCCGTGGTTATTACCAACGGCTCAACGGAAAGTGATAACGGTTACTTCTTCGATTTCACCTTCAATCACTGTTCCGATGCTTGTTACGAGGAATACATTGCAGAGCTTGAAAAACGCAAGCTTTACGAAACAGGTGTGGACCTTTTACCCACCGATACCATCGTAACCCTTTGTACTTGTACTTACGAATACGACGACGCAAGACTTCTTGTTATCGCCCGTAAACTTCGCGATGGCGAATCACCCGAGGTTGATACAAGCCTTGCAAGAATGAAAGACACTCCCGTCAAGTATCCGGATTCATACTACGCTGACCCGAGTCAGAATCCTTATAAAACCGACAAAAAATTCTATTTATACTGATTACAGAGGTGTGAAAATTGAGCATAAAAGCATATTCATTTGAACAAAACAGTATTGCTTTTGCGGATATTAAACGCTCCGTTGCAGAAACTCTTACAGACAGTGCAATTTATTTTGAAAGTTTTTGCGACCCCAAGGCAATGTTTACTGACATAAGTGAATATATTGAAACTACCGACATAATTCTTATAGGTATTGAAACTAAAGTTTACCTTAAATTCAAACCCATTCTTATAAAAGCATTTAACTTGACCCCCGCCTACAGTGAGTCAATCACCAAAGCAATCGGTGACAAAATCTCTGACGAAAAGACACTTAAGGCTCACACCCTCGTCCCCAATGAATGTACTGAGTTAATTTCAAAGGACGGTCTCTTCAGCGGTTTCTACATTAACGATGGTGACCAGTACATAGTGGTTTTCCCCTTGGATGCCAATATTGTCCCCGATATTTTGCAGAAGTCGGATTTACCCTTCTTCAAACGTGCAGAGGATAAAACTGCAATTTTTGAAGAAATCACCGATACCGCAAAGGCTTCATCAAAAGCGGCACAGATAGTTAACAGATTAAAAGAAAATAATCTCAGATTATCCGTCCCCTCCACCCCTGCCGCAAAGATGCTCAAAGAGGATATAAGAGCCTGTGAGGGTTACGGTGAATACGTATTCTTTACTCCCTTCGTAAATGACGCAGGTGTTGAAGACCCCAAAGAATACACTGCACAGCTTGCA
>JAZRFO010000113.1:0-5650 GCA_045643685.1 Acutalibacteraceae bacterium | reverse complement strand
AATTGTAGGCGGTTGTATTGCATATTACTTTATGCTTCCTGCAATTAACCTTAAGGAAATTGAATTCTACTATTTCATAGCTATTCTTATTGCTATTTACATCGGTATGACCTTTATTACCTCAAAGGCTTTTGCAAAGCCCGAGTATGTACCCTATGTAAAAAGACAGGCAATTGTACCTTTAGCAATCGGACTTGTATTTGCACTTATTCTTGGTATCGGTTACCTTGTATCCGCACCACTTTTCCGTGCAAGAGCATACAGTGATATTATCAACGTTACCGAAGAAGAATTCGGTGCAGGTGACAGTATTACAACAATCGATAGCCTTGAGGATTTCAAGACAGTTCCCATGATTGACAAGGATACTGCTCTTAACCTTGCTAATAAAACCCTCGGTGACCTTTCTGATTGGGTTTCTCAGTTCGTTATTGACGAAAAATACTCAACTCAGGTTAACTACGATGGTAATCCTTACAGAATTTTCCCCTTGAAATACGGTGATGTGTTCAAGTGGATTCAGAACACAAAAGAAGGATTCCCTGCATACATTGCAGTTAATATGTACACCCAGGAAGCAGAAGCTTTCATTCTCAAAGACCACGGACTTTCCAATATTCAGGTTTCTACAGGTGAATACCTTAACGAAAGACTTGACCGTGTTCTCAGATTCAAATTCCCCACATATATGTTCGGTACACCTTCATTGGAAATTAATGAAGCAGGTGAACCCTACTGGGTATGCGAATACTACGATAAGACCATCGGCCTTATAGGTGGTAGAGATGTTAAGGGTGTTGTTCTTGTAAACGCTTGTGACAAAAACGATATCGTGGATTTCACAGACGTTAAAGACCTTAAAAATAACAAAGAATACAGCTGGATTGACCAGATTTATTCCGATGACCTTCTTGTAGAGCAGTACAACTACTACGGTAAATACAACGGCGGTTTCATCAACGGTTATATCGGTCAGACAGGTGTTATGACAACAACTGTTGGTTCAAGCTATATTGCAAGTGGCGATGACGTTTGGCTTTACACAGGTGTAACCTCTGTTACAAACGACGACTCAATCATCGGTTTCGCTATTATTAACCAGCGTACAAAAGAAGCAGTATTCCAGGAGATTTCCGGTACCACCGAAAGTGGTGCGCAGACATCTGCTCAGGGTATTGTTTCCGATAAGGGTTGGCAGGCAACATTCCCCCTTCTTCTTAACATTGATGGTGAGGCAACCTACTTTATGGCTCTTAAGGATAACAACGTTGTTAAGAGTTACGCAATGGTTAGTGTTGAGCGTGTTCAGGACGCAGTAAGAAGTGAGGATGACGCAAACCCCGACCTTGAGGCTTGTCTTAAGGCTTACGTTTCAAAGGTAAAATCAAGCACAAAGCGTGAACTTAATATTGAGTATGACGTAGTGCTTCCCGATGCTATCGGTGGTGGCGATTCCTCAGGTGACGGAACAACCGATAACAAGCCTGAAAGCAAACTTCAAAAAGTTACCGGTGTTATTACCGATATACGCACAGCGGTTGTAAACGGCAACAGTATTTATTACATTGCTATTGATAACAACCCCGTATATTATGCAATTTCTACCGCAGAGGATGATTCTGTAGTAATCCTTAACAAAGGTGATACAGTAAACATTTCCTACGTTGCAAGTGACGAAGCAATTGTTACTGCAAAGACAATCGGTAAATAAAACAAAAATTAACGGCTTAAACCAAATCGGTTTAAGCCGTTGTTTTTATGCATTTATGGGTTTTGGTCTGTGCTTTGCAGTAAACTGAGTAACGTTGATTTTAATAACGCTTACAGCACTTACAAGTCTTTCGTTGAATTCAAAAGCAATACCTGTCTGAGATTTCATAAAAAGGGTAAGACCATTCATTTTTTCTTCGGGAGTTTCGAGTATTTCTGCAATACCTTTACCCATAATCGAGGAATAAGATGTGCCGTATTGACAGGCAACCTGACCGCTGAATGGTTCAATATCACATTCAATTGAAAAAAACACCTTGGGGTTTGCTCTCATAAGGTCAAGCTTTTTGCCCTCGGTAGCACCGTGAAGATACAATGTGAGAGTATCATCTTCGTATGTATAACCGTAATTCATTGGCACAACATAGGGCTCGTCACCATCTACAAGACCGATGTGAACGATTTTTGTCTTGTCCAATATTTTAAGTATTTCATTAATATCCGTTACTTCTCTTTCACGGCGTGTAAGTCCTAGGGTCATTATAATTCTCCTTTCATAGTTAATTGCTTTGTATTAACAACGCAACTGACTCAACATGGCTTGTTCTCGGGAACATATCTACAGGTGTGACTTCTACAACGTCATAGCCCAGTGTTCCGAGTCTTTCGCAGTCCCTTGCAAGTGTTGCAGGGTCGCAGGAAACGTATACGATTTTTTCGGGATTTATTTCTGTTACGGTTTTTAAAAGCTCGGGGGCGCAACCCTTTCTTGGTGGGTCGAGGATAATTGTTTTGGGCGTAATACCCTCCGACTTTAAAACCTCTGCCGCAGTTGATGCATCACCGCAAATGAAACGGGTATTTGTGAAATTGTTGATTTCTGCGTTGACTTTAGCATCCTCGATGGCTTCGGGTATAATTTCAACACCTGTGACAGATTTTGCTTTACTTGCCATTGAAAGACCAATGGTACCTGTTCCGCAGTAAAGGTCAAGAATGTCGTCGTCTTTTTTTACATCTGCATATTGGGCAGCTTTTTCGTAAAGTAACTGAGCCCCATTTCTGTTTACCTGATAAAAGGAAAGGGGGGATATTTTAACCTTTACGTTACAGAGAATATCGGTAATATATCCGTCACCATATAGGGCAACGCACTCGTCGCCCAAAACAACGTTGGTGTTTTTGCGGTTTATGTTAAGAACCAAGGTTTTAAAACCATCAACTGATTTGAGTTCCGAAAGTAAGTTTTCGTAACAGGGAAGTGTCTTGCCGTTGATAACAACGCATACCATTATTTCGCCTGTTGCAAAGGCTTTTCTTAAATAAATGTGTCTTACAAGCCCAATGTTTGTGCTTTCGCTGTAAACGGTAATGTTATTGTTGTTTATCCATTTTCGGAAAATCTCAATAATTTCAGTAAATTCAACAGGTTGTAACAAACAGTCGCCGCCGTCAATAACACGGTGGCTTTTTTTAGCGTAAAAACCGATGTTGAGAATACCGTTATCACGTCTTACGGGGTACTGGGCCTTGTTGCGGTAACGTGTGGTTTCGGGGGATGCTACAATGGGTGCAAAGGGCGGAGTCATACCGCCGATTCTTGCAAAAGCATCTTTTACCTTTTGTTCCTTGGCTTTAAGCTCGTCCTCATATTTTATATGGGCAAAGGAGCAACCGCCGCAGGATTTAAAGGCTTCACACTCGGGCTCAATACGGCTCTTTGAGGGTTTTATGATTTTCATTGCCTTGCCTATGGCATAGGTGTTTTTCGCTTTTATAATATGGCATAAAATCTCGTCACCTATGGCGGTGTTTTCAACAAAAACTGCCTGTCCGTCGATTTTTCCCACACCACCGCCTTCGGAGGTGTAGCCCGTTATTTTTAAATTGAATTCATCATTCTTTTTAAGCATTTTTTATTTCCTCAATAGCCTTTTTGTATTCGTCGTATGTAAGAAAGGTGTTTAATATCTGCACAAGTGCGTTGGATGTAAGCCTTTCAGGTAAGTCCAGGTGCAGAAGAAGTTTTTTTCTTAATTCGTCACTGTTTTCTCTGCCTGAAAGTACGTCCTCGTATAAATCAAGTTTGGTTATTTCGCGTTTTTCTTGGGGAGTGGTTTCTTCGCAGAAAACACCTGCTTTTTGGAGAGATTCAATAATAAGTTCCTTTTTCACGCCCTCAACACCCAATTTACCCTCTTTTGAAGGTTCGGTTTTGCGTTTTTCCTTGCCGAAAATATCGGGGATGTAGGCGTGTTTTATCTGTTCTGCAGGAACTATACCTTTTATAAACGAACGTATCTTAAAACCTGCGGAGTCGCTGTCGGTAAGAATCAAAATACCCTTGGTGTCCGCAAGTTTTCGTATTAATTTCTGCTTTTCTTTATTATTGAAAATGCCGAAACCTTCCGTTTCAATAATAACCGTGTCCAGAATGGATGATAATTTAATTTTGTCGTACCGTCCTTCAACAATGACGGCTCTGTCAATTTTTATCATTATACTCTCAACAACCTTAAAATAAGTTCTTCAAGAATTGTTTTGGGGTCTTCGCCCGTGGATTTCATACGTCTGTCTGCATCGCTGAGTAATTCGAGTGCATTTTTTAACTGGGTCAAAGTGTATTTTGAGGCATCGTTTGCCGCATTGTCGAGAATAAAAGTTCTGCCTTTGTAAGCAGATGGGAAATCCTCGGAAAGTTTTGCGTAGGAGGTGCCTTTTTCTTTTATGGCTTTAACTCTGTACATATCAACGAAGGCCTTGGAAAGAACACTGAGAATTATGACAGGTTCTTCCCGGAGTTTGAAAAGATTGGTAAGGTTTTCAAAGGCGTTATCCGCTTCACCGCGGACTATCATTCGTGATAACTGAAAGACCTTGGCTTCAACGCTTACAATAACTGTTTTGTCGATATGCTCACGGGTAATATCGCCCGAGCCCACGTACGCACAGACCTTGTTAAGTTCATTCTGTAAAGTGCTCATATCCTCACCTACGAGGTTAACCATATATGAGGCATTTTCTCGGGAAAGATTGCATTCTCTTTTTGAGGCGGATGCTATAATGAGCTTTTCTAACTGTGAGCGTGTTCGCTTGTCTATTTTTGCCGTAGCGCCTATGGATTCAATAAGTTTTATTACTTTGCTCCATTTACCGGCCTTTTCGTCAACCTCCGTGGTATCCATCCAGAAAACAAGAATGGAGCTTTCGGGAATGTCTGAAAGTACGGTTTCTAAATCTGTGTCGGGTTTACCCTTGTCGTTAATGTGGTTGTTCAAGGGGAAGTCCTTAACAAGGGTACAGGTATATTCGCTCATCATAGGAAATGATGAAATACAGTCGTATATTTCATTCAAAGCCGTTTCCTTGCCGTCAAGCTTGTGTAGGTTGAAGTCGGCAAAATCCCTACTTACGGCTTTATCGCAAATCATATTTGCGTAGTGTTGTTTAAGGTAGCCTTCGTTACCGTAGATAATATACACGCGCAAAAATTCGCCGCTTTTTATATGTTTTTTAAAGCTTTCTTCGGTAAACATAATATGCTCCTTTAAATGTTGATTTGAATATCCCCCTCGGTGGCAGTTAACAGGAGAGGGGTGCCACGATTCAGAAGATTATTGTAATCACTATTTGCAATAAAATCTGATTCTCCGCTTATAATTACAGTTTCGGCAGTCGGGGGAATATCATCGGGAATATTGGAATTGTAAACGAAAATGTCACCGGCATTTGTATCTACAACTTTTGAAAAATCGGTGTGGCCGTGTAGATGTATATATTCTGTTTTTTCATTACCCCTTATTATAACATATTTGATATGATATGTGTCAATTATTTCGAAATTTATTTCGCTACCCAGAGCGTATTTTCCCTGTGTGTTTATAATGGTGTTTTTGGGAAGCGAGATATTTTGGTTTAAACATATATCCTTTATTACGGG
>JAZRFO010000112.1:0-3522 GCA_045643685.1 Acutalibacteraceae bacterium | reverse complement strand
TGATTACAAATCAGCTGCTCTACCAACTGAGCTACACCAGCGTCTCAACGCTTGAATAATATATCACAAATATATTGCAATGTCAAGAGAAATTTTTAATTTTTTTAAAAATTAATTTCGCACCTTTTTTATGCCGTCGAGAATATGTTTTTTTGCTTCTTGTGCCTTCTGTGTAGGCAAAGATTTCATACCTTCAAGGGGATATTTTATACCCAATTCTTTGTACTTCGTCTCACCCATATTATGGTAAGGTATAACATCAAGGGCTTTAAGATTTTTTAATCCGCCTATAAACTCACCAAGGGCAATTAAATCCTCAGTTTTGTCCGTATACCCTTCCACAATCACGTGTCTTATCCACAAGGGTATATTTTTACTTTCAAGGAATTTTGCAAAATCAAGTATTCTGCTATTATCCTTACCCGTAAGGGTCTTATGAGCAACTGAATTAATATGCTTTATATCAAGCATAACAAGGTCGGTATATTTCATAAGTTCATTCAGTTTCGCTGTATACTCTTTGTTTTCCGGGTTATAGGTAATACCCGAAGTATCTATACAAGTGTGTATATTTTCCTCTTTCGCCTTTTTAAAAAGCTCGGTTAAAAAATCCACCTGTAACAAAGGTTCGCCACCTGAAACGGTTATACCGCCCTTGGCATAAAATGAACGGTTTTTATTAAATTCCGCTATAACCTCATCAGAAGTTATTTTTTCGCCCTTGCCCACTTCCCAGGTATCGGGATTATGACAATAAAGGCAACGCATGGGACACCCCTGCATAAATAACACGTATCTTACGCCGGGGCCGTCCACAGTGCCGAAACTTTCTTTGGAATGGATATATCCTGTCATTTTTATATTTTATCGTGGAAAGTTCTTGAAATAACCTCATCCTGTTGTTCTTTTGTAAGCTTTACAAAGTTAACAGCATATCCGCTTACCCTTACTGTAAGCTGGGGATATTTTTCAGGATGTGCCTGAGCATCAAGTAAAGTTTCTTTTGTAAAAACATTTACATTAAGGTGGTGTCCGCCTTTTTGAACGTAGCCGTCAAGAAGTGACACAAGGTTATCTATCTGATTCTGTGTTGCTGCCATAACAGCATCCTCCTTTTAATTTGTATTTACAGGTCTTGTTAACGCTTATTCTTCTGTATCAAGACCTTCGAAAAGTGTGGGTGTTCCGCAAGCACCATTGGAGCAATCAAGGTCAACCTCAATATCCCCTGCAAATATGCGGTCGTCTTTACCCAATGCTCCGGGAATAATTGAGAAGGTGTTTGAAATACCGTCCTGAGCATCAATAAAGGGAAGTTTTGCAACAGATGCGAGTGAAGCAACTGCGCCATGAGTATCACGACGATGCATGGGGTTTGCTCCGGGCGCGAAAGCCTCGCCGCGTTTTCTGCCGTCGGGAGTTGCACCTGTATTTTTACCATAAACTACGTTAGAAGTAATTGTAAGAATTGATGTTGTGGGAATACCATCTCTGTAAGTGTGGTTTTTCTTGATATGCGCCATAAATCTGTGAACAATATCGTAAGCAATTTTGTCCACTCTGTCGTCGTCATTACCGTATTTGGGGAAATCACCCTCAACCTCGTAATCAACTACAATACCGTTTTCGTCACGGATTGTCTTAACCTTAGCGTATTTAATAGCAGAGAGTGAGTCTGCCACAACTGAAAGCCCCGCGATACCTGTTGCAAACCAACGGGTAACCTTTTTATCATGGAGAGCCATCTGAAGCTTTTCGTAGCAGTATTTATCGTGCATATAGTGAATAATGTTAAGGGTGTTAACATATACACCTGCAAGCCACTGCATCATATCCTCAAAGCGTTTCATTACTTCATCATAATCAAGGTATTCTGAAGTAATGGGTCTGTATTCGGGACCAATCTGTTTACCCGAAATTTCGTCCACACCGCCGTTGATTGCATAAAGCAAGCATTTTGCAAGGTTTGCTCTTGCACCGAAGAACTGCATTTCTTTACCAACAACCATTGATGATACGCAACAAGCAATAGCGTAGTCGTCACCGTGGGTAAAACGCATAAGGTCATCGTTTTCGTACTGTACGGATGATGTTTCAATTGAAACCTTTGCACAGAAACGTTTGAAGTTTTCGGGAAGTCTTACAGACCAGAGAACTGTAAGGTTGGGTTCGGGAGCCGCACCGAGATTTTCAAGGGTGTGAAGATAACGATAGGACATTTTTGTTACCATGTGTCTACCGTCAATTGCCACACCGGCAATGGACTCTGTTACCCACTGGGGGTCGCCTGAGAAAAGCTGATTATATTCGGGAGTTCTTGCAAATTTAACAAAACGGAGCTTCATAATGAAATGGTCAACCATTTCCTGAATTTCCTTTTCGGTATAAACTCCATTTTTAAGGTCACGTTCTGCGTAAATATCAAGGAAAGTAGAAGTTCTGCCCAAGGACATTGCGGCACCGTTCTGTTCCTTAACCGCTGCAAGGTAACCGAAGTAAAGCCACTGAATAGCCTCTTTTGTATCTTTTGCAGGTAAAGAAATGTCGTAGCCGTAACTCAAAGCCATTTGCTTGAGTTCCTGAAGGGCTCTTATCTGCTCAGAAAGCTCCTCGCGTTCCTGAATGATATGTGAATACATAGCGGAACGTGTAGTTTCCTTCTGCTCTAATTTATCTTCAATAAGTCTGTCCACACCATAAAGGGCTACACGACGGTAGTCACCGATAATTCTGCCTCTGCCGTATGCATCGGGAAGACCTGTAATAATATGGCTTGAACGGCAAGCGCGCATTTCGGGTGTATATGCATCAAAAACACCTGCGTTATGGGTTTTTCTGTGAGTTGTGAAAAACTCCTTTACGTCGGGGTCAAGCTCGTAGCCGTTATCTTTACAAGCCTTTTCTGCCATACGGATACCACCGTAAGGCATAAGGGCGCGTTTAAAGGGTTTATCCGTCTGGAAACCTACAATACGCTCCTTATCTTTATTGAGATAACCGGGTGCATGAGAAGTAATGGTTGATATGGTCTTTGTGTCCATATCAAGCACACCACCTGCTTCTCTTTCCTGTTTTGTTAAATCAAGCACCTGATCCCATAAATCAATAGTATCCTGTGTGGGACCTTCAAGGAAACTTTCATCCCCATCAAAAGGTGTATAGTTATGTTTAATAAAGCTTCGCACATTTATTTCTTTTTTCCAGGTTCCGCTTTCAAAACCCTTCCAATTTTCAAAATCCATGCTGATTGCTCCTTTTACAGAAAATCTATATTAATATTATTCATTATAATTATAACACCGATTAAGGCAATAATCAACAAATCATAAATAAAATATCTATGGAAAATAGCGGTCTAAATCGCAATTTTTTTGGTGTTTATATATACAAAAAACTTTCCCGAGGTTATTTTACCCCGAGAAAGCAAAGTTTTACTTATTTTTGTAATAATGTTCCTTTATTGCCACAAAGGTTTCATCACTTATTACGTGCTCAATTTTACAGGCATCCTTATCCGCAGTT
>JAZRFO010000111.1:0-9979 GCA_045643685.1 Acutalibacteraceae bacterium | reverse complement strand
AATATCAACATCAAGACCTGAAAGAACTGACATTGATTTTTTAACGGTGTTGGGAATATCGTGGAGCTTAAGGTCAAGGAAGATTTTGTGTCCGCGCTTTTTGATTTCACGAACAATCTGAGGACCTTCTGCATAGAAAAGCTCCATACCGATTTTTACAAAAGGCTTTCTGCCACCTTCGAATTTATCAAGAAATTCATAAACTTTTTCAGCGCTTGCAAAGTCGCAAGCAACAATTACGTCTCTACCCATTATTTTACTCCTCCGATTATATCACTTAAATTATTAATTCCGTATTTATCCATAACTCTCGGTAAATCGTCAATAATATCACGACATACGCAAGGGTCAATAAGGTTAGCGGCACCTACTTCAACCGCAGTAGCACCTGCGAGCATAAGCTCGATTACGTCCTCGGCAGTTGAAACACCACCCATACCTACAACAGGGATGTTAACCGCATTTGCAACCTGATAAACCATTCTTACTGCCACGGGGAAAATAGCACTACCTGAGAAACCGCCCATTTTGTTTGCAATAACGGGCTTTTTGGTTCTGAGGTCAATACGCATACCAAGAAGTGTATTTATAAGACTGATACCGTCCGCACCTGCATCCTCACAGGCTTTTGCAATTGCAACAATATCCGTAACGTTGGGTGAAAGCTTAATGATTACGGGCTTTGTAGTTACCTTTTTAACTGCCGCAGTAACCTCTGCCGCTGCCTCGGGGTTTGTGCCGAAGCTCATACCACCACCGTGAACGTTGGGGCAACTTACGTTTACTTCAAGCCAACCCACCTGTTCTTCTTTATCAAGCTTTTCACAGGTGTAAGCATAATCCTCAACGGCAAAACCGCTGACGTTAGCCATAACCTTTTTATCAAAGCATTTTTTAAGCTTGGGTAATTCCTCACTGATAACCTTTTCAACACCGGGGTTCTGAAGACCTACGGCGTTAATCATACCTGAACTGCACTCTGCAATACGGGGTGTGGGGTTACCGAAACGAGGGTCCTTGGTAGTACCTTTGAAAGAAAAGGTACCTAAAACGTTAATATCGTAAAGTTCTGCAAATTCATAGCCGTAGCCAAAGGTACCACTTGCGGGAATTATGGGGTTATCCATTTCGAGTCCGCAAAGGTTAACGCTTAATCTTCCCACAAAATCTCCTCCTTCTTAAGCACGGGGCCTTCCTTGCAAATACGCTTGTAGCCTGTAATTGTTTTACATGAGCAACCCATACAAGCACCAAAACCGCAACCCATACGTTCTTCAAAACTGAACTGACCGCTTGTAGTTGTAGCTTTATAGAGTGCCTTGAGCATGGGCTCGGGACCACAAGTGTAGAAATATGTGTAATCAACTTCCTTCAAGGCATCTGTAACAAAGCCCTTAACACCATAAGAACCGTCTGCAGTTGCCACAATTACATCTGCACCAAGAGCCTTGAAATCATCCTCACAGAAGATTTCTTCTGCAGTATTAAATCCGAGAATTACAGTTACCTTTTTACCCTCGGAAATAAGCTTTTTAGCAAGCATATAAAGGGGCGGAACACCTACGCCACCACCTAAAAGAACAGGTTTATCCCCTGAAAGAGCGGTGTTGTAGCCGTTACCGAGACCTGTAAGGATATTGAGTTCGGTACCCACTGCCATTTCTGACATTTTTTCGGTACCTTTACCTACCACCTTATAAATTATGGTAAGAATTCCGTCCTCACAATCGCACACGGAAATAGGTCTGCGAAGGTAAAAACCCTCTAATTTGATATTTACAAACTGTCCGGAAGACGTGATATCACTCACGTCTCCCTGAAGCTTCATTTTAAAAACAGTTTTAGTAAGAGGTCTGTTTTCTGTTATTTTAAAAATTGATTCTCTCATAAGTTTCCTTCTGCGTCGATAGTTGAAATTGTAAGGGTGATATCTTCAAGAACGTCAAGAAGAACCTTTACTGTATCGAGGGCGGTGAAAATTGTAACGTTGTTTTCAATTGAGTAGCGACGAATCTCAAGACCATCGTTATTATCATTAGTTGAACTAATGTCTTTGGTGTTGATAACGTAAGCAATATGACCCTGACGGAGAGCTTCGGGAACTTCAGTGCTACCCTCACTGATTTTGCCAAGAACGTGAGTTCTGATGCCGTTTTCCTTAAGGAATTTTGCAGTACCTGCAGTTGCCTGAATGTTAAAGCCCAACTTATAGAAACGGCGGATAAGGGGAAGTGTTTCTTCCTTATCTTTATCTGCAACTGTTACGAAAACAGTACCATAATTCTGAAGGTGCATACCTGAAGCCTGAAGTGCTTTGTAAAGTGCACGGTTAAGTTTATCGTCATAACCGATAGCTTCACCTGTTGACTTCATTTCAGGTGAAAGGTAAGCGTCAAGTCCGCGGATTTTGTTGAATGAGAATACGGGAACCTTTACGTACCAACGTTTTTTCTCTGTGGGATAAATGTCAAATATTCCCTGTTCTTTAAGGCTCTTACCCATAATAACTTCTGTAGCAATATCTGCAAGTGAGTAGCCTGTTGCCTTTGAAAGGAAGGGAACTGTTCTTGAAGAACGGGGGTTAACCTCGATAACGTAAACGTCGTCGTGTTCGTCAACGATGAACTGGATGTTGTAAAGACCAACAATGCCGATACCGAGACCGAGCTTTTTAGCATACTGAAGGATGATGCCCTTAACCTTATCAGAGATACTGAATGAGGGATATACGCTTATGGAGTCACCTGAGTGGATACCTGTTTTTTCAACAAGTTCCATAATACCGGGGATGAATACATCTCTGCCGTCGCAGATAGCATCAACCTCAACCTCTTTACCCTGAATGTATTTATCAACAAGAACAGGCTTGTCCTCATCAATTTCAACGGCAGTTTTAAGGTAATGACGGAGCTGTTCTTCGTTAGCAACAATGTGCATAGCACGTCCGCCGAGAACGAAACTGGGACGAACAAGTACGGGATAACCGATATCTGCCGCAGCTGCAAGACCGTCTTCCATATTGGTAACTGCCTTACCCTTTGCACGAGGGATGTTCAATTCATTAAGAAGATTTTCGAAAGCATTACGGTCTTCTGCACGGTCAATAGCTGCACAGTCAGTACCAATGATTTTAACACCACGGTCGTGAAGGGGCTGTGCAAGGTTGATAGCAGTCTGACCACCAAGAGTTGTTACAACACCTTCGGGTTTTTCAAACTCAATAATGTTCATAACATCTTCGGGAGTAAGGGGCTCGAAGTAGAGTTTATCTGCAGTTGTGTAGTCAGTAGAAACAGTTTCGGGGTTATTGTTGATAATAATAGCCTCGTAACCTGCGTTTTTAATAGTCATAACAGCGTGAACGGTTGAGTAGTCAAATTCAACGCCCTGACCGATACGGATAGGACCTGCACCGAGAACGATAATCTTTTTCTTGTCAGTATGGATGGAAGAATTCTCGCCTGTATATGATGAATAGAAGTAAGGAATATATGCGTTTGTGTGACAGGTGTCAACCATCTTGAATACGGGGAAAAGATTCATTTGCTTACGCATATTGTAAACATCAAGTTCATTGCAGTTCCAAAGACGTGCAATGTATTTATCGCTGAAGCCCATCTTCTTTGCTGCAACAAGAACCTGGGAATCCTTACCTGCACGAAGTTTTTCTTCCATATCAATGATGTTTTTGAAAGCTTCAAGGAAGTAAGGTGTAATCATAGTGATTTCGTGAATTTTTTCAAGAGAAACACCGTGATAGATAAGCTCTGCGATAGCAAAAATATTATCGGAACGGAACTCTGAAATATATTCAAGAAGTTCTTCAACGCTCATATTATCAAATTTTGCAAGGTACATATGGTTTGCACCGATTTCAAGAGAACGGATACCCTTAAGAAGAGCTTCTTCAAGGTTTGAACCGATACCCATAATCTCACCTGTAGCCTTCATCTGAGTACCAAGTTTATTGGTAGCAGAAGCAAACTTATCGAATGGGAAACGGGGTAATTTAGCAATAACGTAGTCGAGTCTGGGCTCGAATGCTGCGTTAGTGTTAGCAATCTGGATATCTTCAAGAGCCATACCTACAGCAATTTTTGCAGTAACACGTGCAATGGGATAACCTGAAGCCTTTGAAGCAAGTGCAGAAGAACGTGAAACTCGGGGGTTAACCTCGATAAGATAGTACTCAGAAGTGTGGGGATTAAGAGCAAACTGAACGTTACAGCCGCCTTCAATCTTAAGTTCTTTGATGAGCTTGATAGCTGAATCATTGAGCATCTTCTCATCTTCTTTGCTAAGTGTCATAATGGGTGCCACAACGCAGGAGTCACCTGTATGAACACCTACGGGGTCGATATTTTCCATACCGCAGATGGTAATTGCGTGGTCGTTGGAGTCACGCATAACCTCGAACTCAATTTCTTTATAACCCTTAACACTCTTTTCGATAAGTGCCTGATGAACGGGTGAAAGTTTGAATGCGTTTGTACCGATTTCAATAAGTTCTTCTTCATTGTAAGCGAAGCCGCCGCCTGTACCACCGAGAGTAAATGCAGGACGAATAACAACGGGATAACCAATACGGCTTGCAGCCTCTTTTGCTTCCTCCAATGAATAAGTGATTTCTGAAGGAATAACGGGTTCGCCGATGCATTCGCAAAGTTCTTTGAACATTTCACGGTCCTCTGCGCGTTCAATTGAAGCGCTTGAAGTTCCGAGAAGTTCTACGTTACACTCTTTAAGAACACCTTTTTTCTCAAGCTGCATAGCAAGGTTAAGACCTGTCTGACCACCGATACCGGGAATAATAGCATCGGGACGCTCGTGACGGATAATCTTAGCCACATATTCAAGTGTCAAAGGCTCCATATACACTTTATCTGCGATAATTGTGTCAGTCATAATTGTAGCGGGGTTTGAGTTAACAAGAACTACCTCGTAGCCTTCCTCCTTAAGAGCAAGACAAGCCTGTGTACCTGCATAGTCAAACTCTGCCGCCTGACCGATAACAATAGGACCTGAACCTATAATCAAAACTTTCTTAATGTCTGTTCTCTTTGCCATCTGAGAATCCTCCTTAAATATATGTGAAAATCAATTATTAACAAATTTATTGTCGCGGGAATCCTATCATCCCTGTTCGGCTCTGCCGAATAGGGAGGGGGACCGCGTTAGCGGTGGTGGGTAGTTCTCTTGCGGTTTTTCTTCAGTCGCAGAGAACACAACATCGCCGATTTTACTTCTTATAAACAACCTTACCGTCGCAAACCGTCAGTACACATTCGCTCAGTACAGGCATACCCGCAAAGGGTGTTGCCTTACCCTTTGAAAGAAACTCGTCAGGATTTATGGTCTTTTCAACGTCAAGCTTCCATACTGTGTAATCCGTACCCAAGGGAATATCAAATCTCTTTCGGGGATTGATTGCCAGAAGTTCTATAAGCTTTTCAAGGGTTATAATCCCTGTTTTAACAAGGTTTGTGTACATAACCTGAAAAGCGGTTTCAAGACCTACAATACCGAAGGCACTTCCTGCAAGACCTTTGCTCTTTTCCTCTGCCGAGTGGGGTGCGTGGTCAGTGGCAATCATATCAATTGTACCGTCCTTGATACCCTCTAAAAGTGCAAGTCTGTCTTCCTCGGAGCGAAGTGGCGGATTCATTTTGAAGCTACCGCTTTCTTCAAGGTCGTTATCGTCAAGCACAAGGTAATGAGGACCTGTTTCGCAGGTAACGTCAAGACCCTCCCCTTTGGCTTTTCGTATAAGCTCAACACTCTCTTTTGCTGAGATGTGACAAACGTGGTATTTACAACCTGTTTCTTTCACAAGGCGTAAATCTCTTTCAATGGGTTTCCATTCACTTTCACTGCATATACCCTTGTGGTTATGCTCTTTAGCGTATTCACCGTCGTGGATGTAACCGCCAAAAAGAAGTGAATTATCCTCGCAATGGGCAACTATCGCTTTACCGAGGCGTTTTGCTTCAAGCATTGCCTGTCGCATAAGCTCCTCGCTCTGCACGCCCCTACCGTCATCAGAAAAAGCGAAGCAATCGTCACGCATATCCTCTAAGTCGGAAAGTTTTTCGCCCTTCTGTCCTACGGTAATTGATGCGTAGGGATAAACGTTGATAAAAGCATCTTTTTTAATAATGTCAATCTGCTCTTTGAGATGCTCTGCACTATCCGGAACAGGATTTAAGTTGGGCATTGTGCACACCGCGGTATAACCCCCGTGGGCGGCACTTTTGCACCCTGTTTCAACCGTCTCTTTATAAGAAAAGCCCGGCTCACGAAAATGCACATGCACATCGCAAAAGCCGGGAAAAATAATATATTCGGGTGAATTAAAAACAGCAATACCATTATCAGAACACAAATGAGCCGCAACATCTGAACAGAACGCCTGAGCGTCTATTCCCATTGCAGCAGTATTCACGATTTTTGCCTTAAGTTGCTCTGCCATAATTAACCTCTTTCAAAAAATAAAAGCCTTGCACACGGCAAGGCTCGAACACACAAAAACATTGATACAGTCGCACCTGTACCCAACAGATTTATATTTCAATCTTGCCGATATCTCGTACCGTCTTAAAGATTGATAATATAATACCAAACACGCTACGCTTTGTCAATAGAAATACGCTGTTTTTGGCGACTTTCGGCAGATGTTTTTTAAAAGAAAAAATGGTGTTTTTTTGTAAGAAATGACCAAATCTTATTTTTTGTAGTACATATTGTTTTCTTTGAGATAATTTATGAGCATAAGCGCCCAATCCGTCTGAATCATATCGTATCCGCGCTCTGCAAAAGAGCAATTTCATAAGCGGTCAGAGTGTTACAGGGAATGTTTCCTCCGCAAGCGCCCCTGTGAGCAACAACAATAATATTTTCCTTGGACTTTTCAAACAAATCAAACTTCATAAAATCACCCCGAAACTGTTCTGTGCCCATTCAATCACAAAGAAAAATGCAAGTAAAGAAGTTTTATACATTAAAAACCGCCTGAAAATCAGGCGGTTTTTTCTTAATATTTATCCTTTATCGTAAGACCTTTGGTATTGTAATAACTTCTTGACGTGCCGTAGTAGGCTTTGACTGTGTAGGTGTATGTTACACCTTTCTTTGCAGTTTTATCAAGATAACTTACTTTGCTGTTACCCTTAACTACTGATAACTGTTGCCAACTTCCGTTGCGCGTTTTACGGTAAACGATGTAACCTGTGGCACCTGTTACCTTATTCCACTTAAGTGTAACGCCTGATTTTGCGCTTGTTACACTCTTAAGGGTAGGTGTAAGAAGTCTTCTGACTGCAGAGCCGTTGGTGTTGTAAGCAGATACGTATGAGCCGTAGTATGCTTTTACTGTATATCTGTACGTTACACCTGCAGTTGCTTTTTTATCTGTAAATGACGTGCCTGTGGTTTTGCCGAGGTTCTGCCATCCACCGTTACCTGTTTTACGGTAAACGATGTAACCCGTTGCACCTGAAACCTTACCCCATTTAACTGTAATACCACTGTTTGTATTTGCTGTTGAAGTAATCTTCGGTGTTGCAAGGAATCTTGTCTTGATACCTGACGTATTGTAGCCTGAAAGACCTGCTTCATTCTCTGCTCTTACTGTATAGAGATAATACGCACCTGATTTTGCAGTTTTATCAAGGTATGAAGTGCTTGTTACCGTGTCTTTAAATCTTGACCAACCGCCCCATTTTTTAGTACTTACGTTATACGTTTTGCGGTAAACTACGTAGCTATCGGCACCTTCAACTGCGCCCCATGTTACCTGAGCACCGCTTGCAGTATTTGCTATTTTTGTGAGCTTGGGTGTTGCGGGCTTGAGCTGGGGAATAACTGCGGTTTCAAGTATTTCTCCGCATACTGTACACTCTATATGCTTTGAGCCTGCGGCATTTACTGTGGCGAGTTGGTCTACTATCCAGCCACTTGAAGTGTGTCCTGTGGCAGTAATAGCTTCAGTATCAAGAATTTCACCACAGACTACACATTCTTTATGCTTTGAGCCATCTACTGTGCAAGTTACATCACTGTCTATTATCCAATCGGACATAGCATGAGTAATGGTGCGTGTATTATCACATATATTACAAGTGATGTCACAGTCATTATCGTAAGTATGCGTTATGGTGCGTGTGCTATGACACATATTACAAATGGTGTCACAGTCATTATCGTAAGCATGCGTTATGGTGCGTGTGTTATCACACATATTACAAGTGGCGTCACAGTCATTATCGTAAGTATGCGGTATTGTTGTGGTGCGTGTGTTGCCACATACATCACAATTAGTATCACAACTATTACCATAAGTATGTTCATCCGCTGTAAGACACAGATAATACCAGTCAGCATCAGTCAAATAAGAGTTCCCTGTTTTTATTGTAATATTGTTCTTTTTACTTGCATCTCCACGGAAATACACAGTTGATAAATTAGAACAATCGCCAAATGCACCATAACCTATACTTGTAACACTATCGGGAATTGTTACACTTGTAAGGTTTACGCAATCATAAAATACATATTCACCTATACTTGTAACGCTATCAGGGATTGCTATGCTTGTTAGGCTTTCGCAATCCTCAAATGCACAAGCACCTATACTTGTAACGCTATCGGGGATTGTTATGCCCGTAAGCCTTGTGCAATAATGAAATGCATAATCACCTATACTTGTAACACTATCACCGATTGTTACGCTTGTAGGGCTTTCGCAACTTGAAAATGCATAATTACCTATACTTGTAACGCTATCACCGATTGTTACGCTTGTAAGACTTTCGCAATCCTCAAATGCACAAGCACCTATACTTGTAACGCTATCAGGGATTACTATGCTTGTTAGGCTTATACAATAACGAAATGCATAATCACCTATACTTGTAACACTACCACCGATTGTTACGCTTGTAAGGCTTTCGCAATCATAAAATGCACCATCACCTACACTTGTAACACTATCAGGGATTGTCACGCTTGTCAGGCTTTCGCAATTAAAAAATGCATATTCACCTATACTTGTAACGCTATCAGGGATTACTATGCTTGTCAGCCTTGTGCAATAATAAAATGCATGTTCACCTATACCTGTAACGCTGTCAGGGATTGTTATGCTTGTAAGACCTGTGCAACCTTCAAATGCACCACCACCTATATTTGTAACACTATCGGGGATTGTTATGCTTGTCAGGCTTGTGCAATAATGAAATGCATAAGCACCTATACTTGTAACACTTTCAGGGATTGTTATGCTTGTCAGGCTTTCGCAACCTGAAAATGCAGAATCACCTATACTTGTAACACTTTCAGGGATTGTTATTCTTGTCAAGCTTTCGCAAAATGCAAATGTACCATCACCTACACTTGTAACACTATCAGGGATTGTCACGCTTGTCAGGCTTTCGCAACAATAAAATGCATATTCACCTATACTTGTAACGCTATCACCGATTGTTACGCTTGCAAGGCTTCTGCACAAATAAAATGCATATTCACCTATACTTGTAACACTATCGGGGATTGTTATGCCCGTAAGGCTTGTGCAATCATAAAATGCATAACCACCTATACTTGTAACACTATCGGGGATTGTTATGCCCGTAAGGCTTTCGCAATCATAAAATGCATAATCGGCTATGCGTTTTGTTCCGTCTTTTATAGCATATTCTCCGCTGATTGAAGTCCTTGCTTCGATAAGATGATTATTTATGTATAAAACACCATTCACCCAATTATTGGAATTGTTATAATAAGCCGTGTCATTAAATGCAGATTTACCTATACCTGTAACGCTGTCGGGGATTGTTATGCTTGCAAGACTTGTGCACCCAAAAAATGCCAAATTACCCATACTTATAAGGCTGGCAGGGATTGTTATACTTGTTAGGCTTTCGCAATATACAAATGCATAATCACCTATACTTGTAACACCATCAGGGATTGTTATGCTTGT